>NZ_JACADT010000720.1:0-2912 GCF_013421635.1 Streptomyces sp. UH6
GGCGGCATGGGCGTGGTGTACCTGTCGCACACGCGGGGCGGACGGCCGGTGGCGGTCAAGGTCGTGCGGCCGGAGCTGGCGGACGACCCGGACTTCAGGCGGCGGTTCGGCCGCGAGATCAAGGCGGCCCGGCGCGTCCGCGGCGCGTACACCGCGGAGTTGATCGACGGGGACGCGGACGGCACGCCGCCCTGGCTGGCCACGCTGTACGTGCCCGGGCCGTCCCTGACGGAGGCGGTCGCCCGGCGCGGGCCGCTGCCGGTGCCGGCACTGCTGTGGCTGATGGCGGGGGTGGCCGAGGCCCTGCAGGCCATCCACGGGGCGGGCATCGTGCACCGGGACCTCAAGCCCTCGAACGTGCTGCTGGCCGCCGACGGGCCCCGGGTGATCGACTTCGGCATCGCGCTGGCGGCCGACGCGACGGCGTACACGGCCACCGGCGGCACCATCGGCACGCCCTCCTTCATGGCGCCGGAGCAGGCGACCGGCGATGAGGTCACGGCGGCGACCGATGTCTTCGCGCTCGCGCAGACGGCGGCGTTCGCCGCGCTGGGCAGGCCGCTGTACGGGGAGGGCTCGGCGCTCAACGTCCTCTACCGGATCGTGCACTCCGAGCCCGACCTGTCCCTGCTGCCCGAGCCGCTGCGGCCGTTGCTGGCCCGGTGCCTGGCCTCCGACCCGGTGGAGCGGCCCACCCCGGCGGAGGTCGTGGAGTGGTGCCGGCAGCGGCTGGGGACGGACGCCGACGCGAGCGGGGCTCCGGCCGTGTGGCGGGAGATCACCGGGCCGGCCGTCACGGTGCCGGACCCTGTGGCGGATCCGGCACCGGGTTCTGTGGCGGCCCCGGTGACGGTGCCGGTGACGGTGCCCGTGCCCGCGCCGGAGGCGACGCTGGTGGCGCCGCAGCCCTTGATCGGCTACCCGCAGCCGCCGGACGGCCGGAACGCGTTGACGCCGGAGGAGCGGAAGGCCCACAGACGGCGCAGGGCGCTGATCTCGGCCGTCGGTGTGGCGGGGACGGCGCTGCTGGTGACGGCCCTGGGCTGGCGGATCATGAACACCGAGGCCTTCGGCCGCCTGAACGCGGCGGACTCCACGGCGTCCACCACGGACCCGACCGCACGGGCGTCGGGGTCGTCGTCCGGCACGGACAGCGCGGACGGCGCGGACAACACGGACGGCGCGGCCGACGCGGACGACACGGCCGGCACCGACGACGCGGCTGCCCTGGGGACCGGCAACGGTACGTCCGAGGGCTCCCGGACCTCCCCGACGTCGCCCGCGAAGCCCGTCGCCACGCCGTACCCCTTGTTCTGGGTGGACGCGGAGAACTCGGCCAACCTCGACGACCCGGAGAAACAGCTGAAGAACGGCAAGGGCGAGATCCGATTCGGCTGCGCGTCGGCCGGTTGTGAGCTGAAGAGCGACACGGCCGTGTTCCTCCAGGTCGCAGGCGACCCCGGCACCGGCTCGCTGGACACGTGCCGGTTCATGCTCGCCGGCGCGACGTCACACACCCTCCTGTTGGCCGGGGCCGCGAACGGGACGGAAATCTGCGTCAAGGACGCGTCCGGGAACATCGGACTGCTGGTGATCCAGACGAAGTCGACCGCGATGCCTGAACTCGCCTTCCTCAAGGGTGAGATGACCGTCTGGCGGGACGCCGCCTAGCAGCCGGTTCCCCGTGCCCACGTCGCCCACGTCGCCCACGGCGCCGGATGGCGTCAGTTCGGAGGCACGGCCGCCAGGAAGTGACGCCAGGAGGCCGCTCCGGCCCTCTCCAGGGGGCGCCGGAGGGTCTGCCGGAGAGGGTGGGGCGAATGCATGATCGCCTCGTTGCGCGCCGCCAGGCGGTCCAGCTCGGCCGGCAGGGGAAGGCGGTCGCTCTTCGTCCCGTTGCAGGCCGCGTGGGCCGGAGCGAGGTTCCACAGCGCGTCGAGGTCCGGACCGCGCCAGGCGCCACGACGCGCGGGGAGAGGCGTCCCTCGCGTAGAACTCCTGGGCGCTCACTCCGCCTCCCGCCGCAGGACGACGCTCTGCCACCGGACGGCGTCCCTGCCCAGGCTGTCCTTCTCGTTCTCGGCCACCCGCGCGATGTGCAGCCCTGCCCTCTCCCCGAGGCGCACGACCTCCTCGGCCGGCACGTCCCACATCACCCGGTCGGTCGGGGGCTCACCTCGGCGCAGGGAGATCACGAGGACGCCGGACGGAGCCAGGAGTTCGGCCAGCCGCCTCATCGCCGGGCCACGGTCGGCCGGCGCCAGGTGCATCCACACGGCCGACAGCAGGATGAGGTCCAACGGGCCGGAGAGGGAGCGCAGTTCGGGCAGGGAGTCGTCGGTCCAGGAGAGAGCGGGACTCGGGTGCAACCGCTGTGCCACCTGGCGCAGTTCTGGCACCGGCTCCACTGCCAGGACGTCGTAGCCGAGCCGGGCGAGTGCCGCGGCGTCCCTGCCGGTGCCCGCCCCGATGTCGGCCGCTCCGGCCGGAGGGGGCGGCAACAGGTCCAGGACGTCGCCGTGTACGGCTTCGAAGGACACGCTCTCGTATCTCTCGGCCAGCAACCCCGCGTGGTGCGCGTAGTAGGGCTGTACCGCCGGGAGTTCGCCCGGCCGATCGGCCGTGTCGGGGTCGGGGCTCTCTCCGCTCATGACCATGCCGACACGCTACGGGAGCTGTACGACAGTCGGTGAGGGCGGTGGCTCAGCCGTGACCGTGGCGCGTCGGCGGGTGTGCGGGCTTGCCGGACGCGGCGTTGTCGGCCGCGTGCTGGGGGCGGCCCGGGGCTTTGTCGCGGGGTGCGGCGCCCTTCTGCCGGCCCGTCTCCCGTTGCGTCGGGGCCGCCCGGTCGGACGGGTCCGTGTGCGTCGAGGCGGGAACGGTGCGGGAGTCGGTTCGGGGGGCCGCGGTGC
>NZ_JACADT010000721.1:0-2908 GCF_013421635.1 Streptomyces sp. UH6
TTCGGCCGCCTGGGCGCGGGCGCGCTCGTCGTCGCCGTCGTTGACGACGGTGACGTGCGCGCCCAGGCCCACCAGGACCTTCGCCGCCGGGACCCCGGAGACGCCGAGCCCGGCGACGGTGACGTTCTTCCCCCGCAGATCTTCCCCCCGCCACTCCTGGCCGTGGGTCACTTGTTGGCCGCCCATCCCGCGTAGAAGATGCCCAGTCCGACGATCACGCACATGCCCTGGATGATCCAGAAGCGGACCACCACCAGGACCTCGGACCAGCCCTTGAGTTCGAAGTGGTGCTGAAGTGGCGCCATCCGGAAGACACGCTTGCCGGTCAGCTTGAACGAGCCGACCTGGATGACCACCGACATGGTGATGAGGACGAACAGACCGCCCAGCAGCGCGAGCAGCAGCTCGGTGCGGGAGCAGATCGCGAGGCCGGCCAGCGCGCCGCCGAGGGCGAGCGAACCGGTGTCGCCCATGAAGATCTTCGCCGGGGAGGTGTTCCACCACAGGAAGCCGAAGCAGGAGCCCATCAGCGCGGCGGAGACCACCGCGAGGTCGAGCGGGTCGCGTACCTCGAAACAGGCGCTGGGGTTGGTGAGGGTGCCCGCGTTGGCGCAGGACTCCTGGAACTGCCAGATGCCGATGTAGGTGTAGGCGCCGAAGACCATCACCGAGGCGCCGGTGGCGAGGCCGTCGAGGCCGTCGGTGAGGTTCACGCCGTTCGACATGGCGAGGATCATGAACAGCGCCCAGACCACGAAGAGGACCGGGCCGATCGACCAGCCGAAGTCCTCGACGAAGGAGATCCGGGTGGACGCCGGGGTGTTGCCCCGGATGTCGGCGAACTGCAGCGAGAGCACCGCGAAGGCGATGCCCACGATGAGCTGGCCGGCCATCTTCGCCTTGGCCCGCAGGCCGAGCGAACGCCTCTTGACGATCTTGATGTAGTCGTCGAGGAAGCCGACCAGGCCCATGCCGGCCATCAGTCCGAGGACCAGCAGGCCGGAGAGCGTGGGCTCGTAGCCGGTGATCAGCTTGGCCGCGAAGTACGCGATGACCGTCGCCAGGATGAAGGCGATGCCGCCCATGGTGGGCGTACCGCGCTTGCTGTGGTGCTCGCGCGGTCCGTCGTCGCGGATGTACTGGCCGTACCCCTTCTTGGCCAGCAGCTTGATCAGCAGCGGGGTGCCGATCAGGGTCAGGAAGAGGCCGATGACTCCCGCGAACAGGATCTGCTTCATCATCGGGCGGCGACCTCACCCTCGAGCAGCGCCTCGGCGACCTTCTCGAGCCCCACCGACCGGGACGCCTTCACCAGGACGACGTCCCCCGGTCGCAGCTCGCTGCGCAACAGGTCGATCGCCGCCTCTGCGTCGGACACGTGCACCGACTCCTCACCCCACGAACCCTCGTTGTATGCGCCCAGTTGCAGCCAGCGGGCCTCCTGGCCACCGACCGCGACGAGCTTGCCGACATTGAGCCGGACGGCGAGCCGTCCGACGGCGTCGTGCTCGGCGAGCGCCTCGTCCCCGAGCTCGGCCATCTGGCCGAGCACCGCCCACGTACGGCCCCCCTTGGCCCGTGCGGACTCACCCATGGCGACGAGCGCGCGCAGGGCGGCTCGCATGGACTCGGGGTTCGCGTTGTAGGCGTCGTTGACGACGGTCACGCCGTCCGGGCGCTCGGTGACCTCCATACGCCAGCGGGAGAGGGAGTCCGCCTCGGAGAGCGCGATGGCGATCTCCTCCGCGGACATGCCCAGCTCATGGGCGACGGCGGCCGCGGCGAGCGCGTTCGACACGTGGTGCTCACCGTACAGGCGCATCGTCACATCGCTGCACCCGGAGGGTGTGTGAAGGCGGAACGCGGGGCGTCCGGTGTCCGTGAGTCGGACGTTCTCGGCCCGAACGTCCGCTTCGTCCGACTCGCCGAAGAAGACCGTCTTCGCCGTGGTCCGGGAGGCCATGGCCTTGACGTACGGATCGTCCATGTTGAGCACGGCGATCCCGCCGTCCTCGGCGGACGGCAGCGCCTCGACGAGTTCGCCCTTGGCCTGGGCGATCTGCTCCCGGCCGCCGAACTCCCCGATGTGGGCGCTGCCCACGTTGAGCACGACGCCGATCCGGGGCGGGGTGAGCCCGGCGAGGTAGCGGATGTGGCCGATGCCGCGGGCGCCCATCTCCAGCACCAGGAAACGGGTTTCCTCGGTGGCGCTGAGCGCGGTGAGCGGCAGGCCGATCTCGTTGTTGAGCGAGCCCGGCGTGAAGACCGTGGGCGCCTTGCGGCGCAGCACCTGGGCGATGAGGTCCTTGGTGCTGGTCTTCCCGGCGGAGCCGGTGAGGGCGACGAGGGTGGCGCCGAGGCGGGTCACCACGTGGCGCGCGAGCGCGCCGAGGGCGGCCTGGACGTCGTCCACGACGATGGCGGGCACGCCGACGGGACGGGACGCCAGGACGGCGACGGCTCCCGCCTCGACGACCTGCGCCGCGTAGTCGTGGCCGTCGACGCGCTCGCCCGTGAAGGCGGCGAAGAGGCTGCCGGGCGTCACGTCCCGGGAGTCGCGGACGACGGACCCGGTGACCTTGACCGACGGATCCGGTATGTCGTGCGTCTGCCCGCCGACGGCTTCTGCGATCTCGGCGAGGGAGAGGGCGATCACTGGTTCATCCCTGGGTCTTCTGAAGTGCCTGGGTCTTCTGGACGGCTTCGCGGAGGACCTGGCGGTCGTCGAAAGGCCGGACGACCCCGGCGATGTCCTGGCCCTGCTCGTGGCCCTTGCCCGCGACGAGCACGGTGTCGCCGGGCCGGGCGAGCGCGACGGCGGCCTCGACGGCGGCGGCCCGGTCCTCGAAGACGCGGACCTCGCCGCGTTCGTGGGCGGGCACCGACGCCGCGCCCTGGAGCATGGCGG
>NZ_JACADT010000722.1:0-2907 GCF_013421635.1 Streptomyces sp. UH6
TGGCCCGGACCGGAGGGCCGTGCGGCGCCGGGGCGTCGTCCGGCGGGGGAGCTGCTTCCCGCGTCTCGGCCGTTGTGCCGGTCAGGGAGTTCAGCAGGTGCGCCGCGTCGGCGCGGTCCAGCAGTCCGTCCCGGTAGCGGGTCAGTACGTCGCGTACGTCCATCGCCGTCCGCCTCAGCCGTGCTGCGACAGGAGGGTCACTGCCTCGTCGATGCCGAGCCGTCCGTCCCGCACGAAGTCCAGGACCGAGTCGACGTCCCAGGGACGGGGCGCCAGGGTGCGGGCGAGACGGGCGGCGAGCGCCGCCACGGTGGGGTGGTCCTGGAGGACGGGACCGCGCTCCGCCGTGCCGTACACCCGGTTCACGGCGGCGAGGAACTCCGCTCCCAGGATGGAGTCGACGCCCAGGAGGCGGAACGGGGCCTCCTCGTCGATGTCGTGCGGGGAGCAGGCCAGCAGGGCGGCGAGCTCCTCCTTGAGGACGTGGCGGACGCCCAGCACGTCGGGTGCCGTCCGGGCGTCCGCCACCGGCCGCTCGTCCTCCGGCTCGGCGGACGGCGGGGAGGCCGGTGACGCCAGGGGAGCCAGGGGGGCGGCGGGGAGGGTGGAGGAGGCGTGCCGGGCGAGCGCCACGGGGGTGGGGTGGTCCGCCAGGGCCCCTACCCGGACCGAGGTCCCGCACCGGCGGTTGACGTCCGCCACGAACTCGACGGCCAGCATGGAGTCGAGGCCGAGGACCCGGAAGGTCTGCCGCGGGTCGATCTGCTCGGGCTTCAGCTGGAGCACGTCGGCCAGCACCGCCACGACCTCGGCGGTGAGGTTGACGAGTGCGAGCAGGGACCCCTCGGGAGCGTCGGGGCGCGGAGGGACACTGAGCATGGGGGCAACTCCAGGACGGTCGGACGGAAGAGGAGGCGCGGCGCGGGACGGCCCGCCGGGCCGCGTCAGATCGCGTGGGCGCGGCGCTCGACGCCGTGCCCGACGGCGACCGCCGTGTGGGGCGCCTGCTCGGGGCCGGTCATCAGCAGGGAACGCTGCAGCTTGCGGATGCCGGGCGACGGCTCCAGACCCAGGTCGCGGACCAGGGTGCGGCGCAGCCGCTGGTAGGTCTCCAGCGCCTCCGAGCGCCGGCCGGAGCGGTGCAGCGCCACCATGAACTGGCCGTGCAGCGCCTCGTGCGTGGGGTACCGGCTGACCAGAGCGGACAGCTCCCCCAGCAGTTCCCGGTGGCGGCCGATCCTGAGCTCGGCCTCGATCCGCTGGTCCAGGGCGCACAGCCGGCTCTCCTCGAGCCTGCGGGCCTCGCGTGAGAGCTGCGGTCCGGTCTGCACGTCGGTCAGCACGTCGCCCTTCCACAGGGCCAGCGCCTCGCGCAGCTGCCGTGCCGCCGCGGTGTAGTCGCCGGCGTCCATGGAGCGGTATCCCAGCCCCGCCAGCCGCTCGAACTCCTGGACGTCGCTGTCGGCGTGCGAGGTCTTCAGCATGTAGCCCCCGGGAGCGGTGACGAGGACGTCCTTCGCCGTGCGGGGGGCCGCCCCGGCGGGGTCCTGGAGGAGGGCGGAGGCGATCAGTTCCCTCAGCTGCAGCACGTAGGTCTGCAGGGTGGCCTTGGCACTGCGCGGAGGCCGCGCGCCCCACAGCTCCTCGGACAGCGTGGCCACGGACACCACCTGGTCGGCGTTGAAGGCCAGCAGCGCCAGTACCTGTCGGGGCTTGGGTGCGGTCGGCGCTATGGAGACGCCGTTCTCCCGGACGACCAGCCCGCCCAGCACAGAGATGTCCATGGTCTCTTCTCCTCCATGCGCCGCATGTGTAGGTGCTTCCTCCCCCCCGCACGGACGAGCCGACCGGACGGCTCGCGGGAGCACCTGAGGTTAAAAACAGGACGCACGGTTTGTCAATAAGAAACCGACCGTCCTGTTTTTATAGACCGTGAACTTACTGTTTCCCGCTGGTGGTTGGGGTGGGGTGGGTGCCGGTTCGTTCACGGGTCGACCGTCGAAGCAGCCGACATGCGTCCAGCGGGTCGGTTGATCCGACCCGCAAAGAGACCACACGGTCTGTTAAGCGACCGCCTCGTCGGACAGACGGGGCAGGAGCAGCTGCCAGAAGGCCGTGACGGTGTCCGGGGACAGCCAGTCGAGGTCCTGGGAACTCAGCAGTTCCCACCCCGTCGTGAGTGCCACGACGGCGGAGGCGGCGGCGTCGACCGGGGCGTCCACGGCGAGCCGCCCCTCGGTCAGTGCGCGCCGCAGGGTGTCCTCCACCCAGCGGTGCCACTGCCGCCGCAGGTCGACACCGCCCTCGACGTCCCTGCCGTGGGCCAGGCGGAAGCCGGCCCGCACGACGCTGTCCGACTCCAGGAGCGACACGAGCAGGTGGGTGGCGTCGACCAGGACGTGCAGGCTTCCGCCGCCGCGCGCCTCGGCGGCCGCGGTCAGCCCCGCGAGCCGCGCGGACGCCTCCTCCTGCACCGCGACCGCCATGGCGTTCTTGCTGCTGAAGTGGAAGTACAGCGCGCCGTTGCTCACTCCGGCCCGGCCGCTGACGGCGGAGAGCGAGGCGGACGCGAACGCCCCCTCGGTGAAGACCTCCGACGCCGCCTGTATCAGCGCGTGCCGGGTCCGGACCGCCCGCTCCTGCTTGGTCATTGCGAGCCTTTCTCCTGTCATCGTCGTCCTGCCGCCGTACCCCGTCGCGGACGCCTCACTGGGGCGGGTTGCCGTGCTTGCGGGACGGCAGGTCCGCGTGCTTGGTGCGGAGCATCGCGAGGGACCTGATGAGGACGTCGCGGGTCTCGGCGGGATCGATGACGTCGTGGACGAGGCCGCGTTCCGCCGCGTAGTAGGGGTGCATCAGTTCCGCCTTGTACTCGTCGACCATCTTCCGGCGCATGGCTTCGGGGTC
>NZ_JACADT010000723.1:0-2905 GCF_013421635.1 Streptomyces sp. UH6
GCTGGGCGGCGCCGCCGGGGCGGGCGCCGCCGACGGGGTGTGGCGGCTCGAGGTACGCCTGCCGTTGAAAGGACCCGCATGACCCGTCCGCCGATCAGGATCGTCCTCGCCGACGACGAGCGCATGGTCCGCACCGCCCTGCGCGTCATCCTCTCCGCGGAGGAGGACCTGGAGGTCGTCGGCGAGGCGGCCACCGGGGCCGAGGCGGTCTCCCTCGTGCGCGGGGCCCGGCCGGACGTCGTCCTCATGGACGTCCGCATGCCCGGGATCGACGGCATCCGCGCCACCGAGCAGATCCTCGCCACCCTCGCCGGACCACCGCGCGTCCTCGTCGTGACCACGTTCGAGAACGACTCGTACGTCTACGACGCCCTGCGCGCCGGCGCCGCCGGATTCCTCCTCAAGCGCGCCGACGCCGAGACACTCGTCCAGGCCGTGCGGCTGGTGGCACGCAGCGACACCCTGCTGTTCCCGGCGGCGGTACGGGCCCTGGCGGCCGAGCACGCGCGGGCGAAGCCCTCCCCGCCGCCCTGGGAGGCGCGGCTCACGGAGCGTGAGGCCGAGGTGCTGCGGCTGATGGCGACCGGGCTGACCAACGCCGAGATCGCCGGGCGCATGCGCGTGGGACCGGCCACGGTGAAGACGCACGTGGCGTCGGTGCTCGCCAAGACCGGCACGCGCGACCGCACCCAGGCGGTCATCCGGGCCTACGAGGCCGGCTTCGTGCGACCGGTGACATGAGCGCCGGAGGATGACCGGGGCCCGACCCGAGGAGATGGCGGGGCCGCGCCCACCGGAGACATCGGCCGGGGCGGGCGGAGCCCGCGGTGGGTGCCGGAACGGACCGGATGACGTCCAACTCCGGTAACGCGGTGAGCGGGGCGCCGTCGTTCCGGAAGCCGGCGGGCGCGGTGCCGCGGGTGCCGCGGAGAGACCGCGCGCCCGCCGCCGAGAGCCCGGGCGCGAGGGGCGCCGTGTGAGGGGGAAGCCCGTCGGTTCCGGTGCGGACGCGGCCTGGTATCGGGGCGGGAGAGGCACTAGCGTCCGGCGAGGTACCCACGTGTACCACCGGAGCAGCGCGGTCGCGCAGTCACCGACCGCGCCGCACCGCGCTGCCCGCGTCGCTGTCCGCACACGCCCCACCCCACTGGAGCCGTACATGTCCTTACGACGCTTACGTCGTCACCGCTGGATCGGCCTGCTGCTCGCACTGCCGCTGGCCGTGGCGGGACCGCTGTCCCTCCCGGCCTCGTCCGCGGAGGTCCCGCCCGCCAAGGAGTTACAGACCGCCAAGGAGTTACGGACCGGCGCCGCGGCGGTGCCGGCCCTCGAGGAGGTCGCCGCCACCACCACCCAGGTGGCCTTCGGCCTCCGGCGCCCGACGGCCCTGGTCGCCCCCGACGACGGCACCGGGCGGCTGTTCATCACCGAGAAGTCCGGACGGGTCCGCGTGTACCACCCCGACACCGGCCTCTCCTCCACGCCCCTCCTCGACATCGTCGACAAGGTCGACGAGTCCGGCAACGAGCGCGGCCTGCTCGGCATCGCGCTGGCCCCCGACTTCGCCCAGAGCAAGCAGCTCTACCTGGCCTACACCGCCCTGCCCGACGCCGCGGTCACCCTGGCCCGCTACCACCTCGCCGACTCCCGCCTCGAGGTCCTGCTGCAGCAGCCGCACGCCGAGTACAGCAACCACAACGGCGGCCAGCTCGCCTTCGGCCCCGACGGCAAGCTCTACTGGGCGATCGGCGACGGCGGCGGATCCGGCGACCCGTTCGACACGGGCCAGCGGAAGGACACGCTGCTCGGCAAGATCCTCCGCCTCGACGTGAGCCGCAGCTGCGGTGCGCTGGCGTACTGCATCCCGCCGGACAACCCCTTCGTCGGCGTCGCCGGCGCTCGCGGCGAGATCTGGCTCTGGGGCACCCGCAACCCCTGGCGCTTCTCCTTCGACCACGCGGACGGATCGATGTGGGTGGCCGACGTCGGCCAGGGCCGGTGGGAGGAGATCACCCACCTGGCGCGCGGCGAGCAGGCCGGAGCCAACCTCGGGTGGTCCTGCTACGAGGGACCCCAGGTCTTCGACGAGGCGCAGTGCGCGTCCGGCACCCGCTACACCCCGCAGGACTTCTACTACTCGCCCTACAACGGCAACTGCGCGGTCATCGGCGGACACGTCTACCGCGGCCGCCAGTACGCCGACCTCGTCGGCGGCACCTACATCGCCACGGACTACTGCTCGTCCCAGGTCTGGGCGCTGCGCCCGGACGGCAACGGCGGGTTCCGCCAGGCCGACATCGGTGACATGCCCACCCAGGTGACGGCGGTCGGCACCACCGCGGAGGGCGAGTTCTACGTCGTCAACGACCTGCCCGGCGGCCTGCACAAGGTGTCGTTCGAGCGCACCAAGCCGATCTGCAAGGTCGACGTCAAGAAGACCGCCTGGGGCAACGGCATGACCGTCGACCTCACGGTCACCAACACGGGGACCACCCCGATCGACGGCTGGTCGTTGCAGTTCGCGCTGCCCTACGGGCAGACGGTCACCTCCGACTGGAACACCGACATGACCCACCTGGGCGACATCTACACCGCCCCCGACGCCGGCCACAACGCGTCGATCCCGCCCGGCGGCTCGGTCACCCTGGGCTACCTGGTCACCCACACGGGAGACGCCTCCACGCCGGGCCGCTTCCGCCTCAACGAGACCGCCTGCGCCCGCACCGGCAGCTGATCCGCCGCTGAACGCGCACCGGTCCCACGGCAGCCGGCCGTGGGACCGGGACGGCGGCCGGTGCGCCCGCCGTCCCGGCGGGCGACCGCGTCGACCGTCCGCGGGTCGCGCCCCGTGCCGCCTCGGGTGAGGCTGGGAGCAGGAGGTGATGCCCGTGGGCACGGAAGACAG
>NZ_JACADT010000724.1:0-2902 GCF_013421635.1 Streptomyces sp. UH6
CCGCCCTGCTCCGGCTGCCGCCGTCGTGCGGGCCGGTGCGGCTGATCGGCGTCGACGGGCACGCCGGGTCCGGCAAGACCACCTTCGCCGCCCGCCTGGCGGAGGCGCTCGGGGGCGCGCCGGTGCTCCATCTCGACGACATCGCCACCCATCGGGAGCTGTTCTCCTGGACCGCCCGGTTCGCCTCAGAGGTGCTGGAGCCGCTGCGGGAGGGGCGCACGGCGCGCTACGCGCCCTACGACTGGTCCGCACGCCGCTTCGGCGCGCCACGTCCGTTGCCGCCCGCCCCCGCCGTGGTCGTCGAGGGGGTCGGGGCCGGCCGGCGCGCCCTTCGCCCTTCTCTGACCCGTCTGATCTGGATGGACGTGCCGGCCGAGGAGGCCTGGCGGCGCGGCCGGCGGCGGGACGGCGAGGAGCAGCGGGCCTTCTGGGACCGGTGGGAGGCCGCCGAGCGCGCGCACTTCGCGCGCGATCCCTCGCGCCCCCACGCGCACCTGCTGGTCCGTGGACCGGCTTCCGGCTACGAGCTGTCGGAAGGCCCCTCCCCCACTTTTCTCACCGTCGGTGACGACTCGTCGGCACCACGCGAACCCCTGCGTCCCGGGCGGTACGGAACCTCCGGACGGGACGCCGGCACGGCTTGACCCCGGGGCCGTGCAGGTCTTACGTTCTCAAGGAACGGCCCCCTCGGGCCGCCCTCGTACGCGAAGCCCCCGGTTGTTCCCCCGTGACCGGGGGCTTCGTTCTGTCCGGAGCCGGCTTTCCGGACTCCTCGTGCCCCACTTCGCTCACCGTGGGTGACCGCGCGGGTGCCGCAACGATGCGCCGGTGATGCCCCGAGCGCCCTCGTCGCACCCGTAGGGCCGCCACGGCCCCATGGGTACGATGCCTTCGGTGCGTCCGTCGGTCCGCCGCCGTGGGGCCAACCGGGGCCGGTGGGTGGGCGGTTCGGCCGAGGCGGCAGCCGGGGCCGGCCCGGCGGCGAGGGACGGGGGCACGGTTTGTGGGGGACGACGACGTGAGGGAATTCGGCGCACGGGGCCCCGGCGCCCCTGCCGATCTGGCCTGGCTCCGAGGCGTGGACGCCTACAGCATGGGCGCCTATCCGCAGGCGGAGGAGGAGTTCCGCGCCGCGGTGCGCCTCGACCCCGGCATGGCCGACGGCTGGCTCGGCCTGCACGCCCTGCGGGTCGACACGACGACCGCGCTGCTGCGGATGCACCAGTACCGCGACCGCTTCGGCGAGCAGCGCACCCGGCACGGCCGGCCGCTCAACTCCTGGTACTGGCTGGGCTGGTGGGTGCAGCCGGTGCTGGAGAGCCGGCGCGACCTGCTGCTGGCGCACGCCTCGCACTGGCTGGACGGCCGTCATGTGCCCGAACTCGACCGCGCCCTCGGCGGGTTGCCGTCGGCCGAGGCCGATCACCAGGTCAGGTTCCTGCACGCGTGCCGCGCGTACCTGGTGAAGGACTGGGACCAACTCGTGCGGCACACCGACCCGTTGGTCGACGACCCGGTGCTGGGCATCGAGGCGAGGCTCTTCGGCGGCATGGCCCGGGTCCGGCTGGAGATGTACGGGCAGGCGGAGCCGCTGCTGTCGGCGGCCCTGATGCGCTGCCGCAGCGAGCAGCCGCAGCGCAAGGAGCTGCGCTACTGGCTGGCGCGGGCCCACGAGGGGACGGGCCGGACGGCGGCCGCGCTGCCGCTGTACCGCGCCGTGCACCATGTCGACCCCTCGTTCATGGACACCGCCGCACGGCTGGCGGCGATCTCCGAGGGGGACGGCTGGGACGAGGACGCCGAGCTGGGCATGGACGGCTACGCGGGTTTCCCCCTCTCCTCCGCGGCCGACGGGGCGGAGGGCCTGGACCCGCTGGCCGGCACGGCGGGTCGGGACGTGGGGGTGAAGGTCTCCGACCCGGACGCCGGGACGACGTCGCTGTCCTCGCCGGACACCGTGCGGGAGAAGGCGTTCGTCCCGCTCCAGCCGTTCCCGCCGGGGCCGGCCGATCCGGTGCTGCTGGAGGAGGCGCTGGCGGAGCTGGAGCGGATGGTCGGCCTGGAGCCGGTCAAGCGGCAGGTGAAGGCGCTGTCGGCCCAGCTCAACATGGCGCGGCTGCGCGCCGATCAGGGGCTTCCGGTGCGGCCGCCGAAGCGGCACTTCGTCTTCTCCGGCCCGTCGGGCACCGGCAAGACCACGGTGGCCCGGATACTCGGGCGGGTCTTCTACGCGCTGGGGCTGCTCGGCGGCGACCATCTGGTGGAGGCCCAACGGGCCGATCTGGTGGGCGAGTTCCTGGGACAGACCGCCGTGAAGGCCAATGAGCTGATCGACTCGGCGCTGGGCGGGGTCCTCTTCGTCGACGAGGCGTACTCACTGGTCAACACCGGTTACGGCAAGGGCGACGCCTACGGTGACGAGGCGCTCCAGGTGCTGCTGAAGCGCGCGGAGGACAACCGGGACCATCTGGTGGTCATACTCGCCGGCTATCCCGAGGGGATGGACCGGCTGCTGGCCGCCAACCCCGGACTGTCCTCCCGGTTCACCACGCGGGTGGACTTCCCCTCCTACCGGCCCGACGAACTCTGCGCGATCGGCGAGGTCCTCGCCGAGGAGAACGGCGACGGGTGGGACGAGGAGGCGCTGGAGGAACTGCTGTCGATCAGCACGCACGTGGTCGAGCAGGGGTGGATCGACGAGCTGGGCAACGGGCGGTTCCTGCGCACGCTGTACGAGAAGAGCTGCGCGTACCGGGATCTGCGGCTGTCGGCGGTCCCGGGGGCGGCGGAGCTGTCACGGGAGGACCTGTCGACGCTGCGGCTGCCGGATCTGATGCAGGCGTACGGGGAGGTGCTCTCCGGCCGCGAGCCGGCCGGCCCCGAGTGACGGACCGGCCACGGC
>NZ_JACADT010000725.1:0-2866 GCF_013421635.1 Streptomyces sp. UH6
TCGGCGGGGGTGTCGCACCGGCGCAGCAGGGCGGCCGCGACGGGGTTGCCGCTCAGGGCGCGGAGTGCGGCCAGGTCCTCCTGTTCCGGGCGGTGACCGGCGTCCAGCGCCTCGCGCAGGAGACGGAGGTAGCCGGTGACGGTGCCCGGGAGGGCGGCGCGGTAGCGGACCAGGTCGGCCAGGAGGAAGGCGCGCTGCCGGGCCGCCTCCCGCGTCACCTCGTCGACCGCGTCGGCGAGCCGCAGGCAGTCCTGGACCTCCTGGGGGGAGGCGGGGCGGGGGTGAAGGGCGAGGGCGAGGGCACGGCGGAGCACGCGCAGCTCTTGCGGGCCGAACGCCATGCCGCGGGATCCGTAGGGCGTGGGCATGGCGCGACCATACGCGCCAATCAGACAATCATGGACATATTTCCATCGGCGCGCCGTCCCCGCCCCTCCGACCGGCCCTCCGTGCATCGCCCGCGTCCCCGGGGACGAACACGTCACCGGGGACGAACAGGCCCGCACACCCGCGCCCCGGCACCGTGGGGACGGGTGCCGGGGCGCGGCGGGACCGTGAGGTCAGGGCGGTGAGGCCGGGGGCTCTCGGGCCGAGGGCGGTCAGGCCGGGGGCGGTGAGGTCAGGTGCGGCCGATGTTGCGCTCGTAGACGAGACGGAGCCCGATCAGCGTGAGCCACGGCTCGTGCTCGTCGATGACCGTGGATTCCCCGAGGACCATGGGCGCCAGCCCGCCCGTGGCGATGACCGTGACGTCGTCGGGGTCGTCGGCCAGCTCGCGGGCCATCCGCTCGACGACCCCGTCGACCTGCCCGGCGAAGCCGTAGACGATGCCCGACTGCATCGCCTCGACCGTGTTCCGCCCGATCACGCTCCGCGGGCGCGCCACCTCGATCTTGCGGAGCTGGGCGCCCTTGACCCCCAGCGCCTCCACGGAGATCTCGATGCCCGGCGCGATCACCCCTCCGATGTACTCCCCGCGGGCGCTGA
The DNA here is from genome assembly GCF_013421635.1 of Streptomyces sp. UH6. Taxonomy (NCBI): domain Bacteria; kingdom Bacillati; phylum Actinomycetota; class Actinomycetes; order Kitasatosporales; family Streptomycetaceae; genus Streptomyces; species Streptomyces sp. UH6. The sequence continues at coordinate 988 of NZ_JACADT010000725.1, forward strand.
CCGCGTCGAAGGTGGTGGCGGTGCCGAAGTCGACCACGATGGCGGGCCCGCCGTAGAGCTCGGCCGCGGCGACCGCGTTGATGATGCGGTCCGCGCCGACCTCCTTGGGGTTGTCGGTGAGGATCGGCACGCCCGTCTTGACGCCGGGCTCGACGATCACCGCGGGCACGTCGCCGTAGTACCGGCGGGTCACCTCACGCAGTTCGTGCAGGACGGACGGGACGGTGGCGCAGATGGCGATGCCGTCGATGCCTTCGCCGAGTTCGCCGCCGAGCAGCGGGTGCGCCCCCATCAGGCCCTGCATCAGCACGGCCATCTCGTCCGCGGTGCGACGCGGGTCGGTGGAGATGCGCCAGTGCTCGATGACCTCCGAGCCGTCGAACAGCCCCAGCACGGTGTGCGTGTTGCCCACGTCGATCGTCAGCAGCATGGCCCCCGCCCCTACTCCGAGTCGTTCTGCGCGGCGCCCTGAGCCTCACGGAGGTCCAGGCCGATGTCCAGGATGGGCGAGGAGTGCGTGAGCGCGCCCACCGCCAGGTGGTCGACGCCGGTGTCGGCGTACACCTTGGCGTTCTCCAGGGTGAGGCGTCCGGAGGCCTCCAGCTTGGCCCGCCCGGCGGTGACGGCGACCGCCTCCGCGCACTCGGCGGGCGTGAAGTTGTCCAGCAGGATCAGGTCGGCCCCGGCGTCCAGCACCTCGCGGAGCTGGTGCAGGGTGTCGACCTCGACCTCGATCGGCAGCTCCGGGAAGCGCTCGCGGACCGCCCGGAACGCCTCGGCGACGCCCCCGGCCGCGACCACGTGGTTGTCCTTGACCAGGGCCGCGTCGGAGAGCGACATCCGGTGGTTCTCGCCGCCGCCGCACCGCACCGCGTACTTCTCCAGGGAGCGGAGACCGGGCGTGGTCTTACGGGTGTCGCGGACGGTCGCGGAGGTGCCTTCGAGGACGTCGGCCCAGGCGCGGGTGGCGGTGGCGATGCCGGACAGGCGGCACATGATGTTGAGCGCACTGCGCTCCGCGGTGAGCAGGTCACGCGTACGGGTGGTGACCGAGAGCAGTTTCTGCCCGGCTTCCACACGGTCGCCGTCCTCGGCGTGCCGCTCGACCTCGAACTCGTCGGAGGCGACCACCGAGAGCACCGCCTCGGCGATCCGCAGTCCGGCGACCACGCCCGCCTCACGGGCGGTGAAGTCGGCGGTGGCGACGGCCTCCTCGGGGATGGTGGCCCAAGTGGTGACGTCCACGCCGCCGTCGAGGTCCTCGGCGACCGCCATGGTCGCGATGTCCTCCACCTCGGCCGGGTCGAGACCGGCCTCGGTCAGCAGCTCGGCCAGGGCGGGGTCGAGGCCGCACTCGTAGCCGTCGAACTCGTGGTCGTCGCCGGCACCGCAGGCGCAGCCGTCGCCGCAGCCTCCCCCGTCGGCGAGGGGGAGGTCGGCAGGGCCGGAGGGGTCGGAGGGGCTCACTTCTTCACGGCTCCTGTGGGAGTGGTGACCGGTGCGAAGCCCGGTCCGTCGGTGGTGTGCACGGCGAGCGTACGGCCCTCGCCGAGGCGGACGACTACGTGGCGGCGCCACTGCTCGTCGTCCCGGTCGGGGCGGTCCTCGCGCCAGTGGCAGCCGCGGGTCTCCTCACGGCGGCGGGCCGCCTCGACGAGGACCCGGGCGACCAGCAGGAGGTTGGCCGTCTCCCAGGTCTCGGTGCCCGGGACGGGCTGCTTCCCGGGGCCTTCGGCGGCGGTCTGCAGTTCGGCCAGCTTCTCGGCGGCCCGCCGCAGGGAGTCGGCGGAACGCAGCACGCCCGCGCCCTCGGTCATGATGCGCTGGACGGCGGACCGGTCCTCGGGGGCGGGGAGCGGCTGGATGCCGGCCGTCTGCG
>NZ_JACADT010000726.1:0-2900 GCF_013421635.1 Streptomyces sp. UH6
CCGCGGAACCGGGCGCGGAACGACGGTGCCCCGGTGGTCGTACGTCGCACGACCACCGGGGCACCGGTGCGTTCGGGATGCGGCGGCGAGGGGTGGGGGCGGGGCCGTGAGGTGTGGCGGTCCGCGGTCCGGCTCAGCCGTCGGGCCAGTTCGGCTCGTCGGGCATCGACGAGTGGTGCTCCACCGGCCGGCTCGTGCCCCGCGCGGCCCAGACCGCGAGGACCAGCCCGGCCACCGCCAGCAGGGCGACCGGGATCAGCACCGCCCACAGCACGTCGGACATGGGGCTTCCCCCTCCTCGGTCGCCGGGCGCCCGCGCCCGGGCGATGCCCTCGCCCGGTAAAGAGGTCCCGGGCCGCAAGGAGATCTACCCTCTTCGTCGGCCCGATCGTCGCATCGCGGGGTATCGGTCGACGAAACTCCGAGGAGGGCTGTCGATTCCGGACCGGCCGTTCGACGTAAGGGTGTCAGGCAACAACGAGTACCTGGAAGGGCGGCCGTGATGGCTCAGTACGCGATCCTCCTCTACGCGAAGGCCCACGTCGACGAGGCCGAGGCCGTTCCCGGGGCGCGGGAGGCCCATGACCGCCACTTCGAGGACATGGTGCAGTCCGGCGCCCTGGTCGCGGCATTCGCGCTGCACCCCGCCGCCGGCACAGCGACCTCGATCCGCGGCGACGTGGTGACCGACGGCCCGTTCGTCGATGCCAAGGAGGTCATCGCCGGCTTCGCCGTCATCGAGGCACCCGACCTGGACGCCGCTTTGGAGATCGCTCGGGCCAATCCCGCCACCCAGCAGGGCGGCGGTGTCGAGGTGCGGCCCCTCGAGGGAGGCTTCATCGCGGATCGGCCCGCCGCGGCATGACGCCCCCGGCAGACGTCCGGACGGCGGTCGTGGACGCGCACCGTCGGGAGTGGGCCCGGGTGCTCGCCGCGACGGCGCATGTCGCGCGCGACCTGGACCTGGCCGAGGAGTGCGTGCAGGAGGCCTACGCCGCGGCCCTGGCCGGCTGGGCCGACGACGGGATCCCGGACAACCCGTCGGCCTGGCTCACCACCGCCGCCAAGCGCCGCGCGATGGACGCGGTGCGGCGCGAGCGGACGTTCCGCTCGAAACTTCCACTGCTGGTGGAGCCGGAGGAGACGGAGGACCAGGTGGCCATCGACGACCCGGCCGCCGTCGAACCGGAGGACGTGGTACCGGACGAGCGACTGCGACTGATCTTCATGTGCTGCCACCCGGCGTTGGCACAGGAGGCGCAGCTGGCACTCACGCTGCGGTTGGTGTGCGGGGTGACGACCGCCGATATCGCCCGGGCGCTGCTCGTATCGGAGTCGACGATGGCCGCCCGGATGACCCGGGCGAAGAAGAAGATCTCGGCTGCGCGGATCCCCTTCCGGCTGCCGGGAGCGGCCGAGCTGCCGGATCGACTGCGCGCGGTGCTCGGTGTGATCCACCTGCTGTACACCGCCGGGCACACCGCGCCGTCCGGCGCGTCGCTGGTGCGTAACGACCTGGTGGACCAGTCGCTTCGGCTGACTGGGATGCTGCGCGAGCTGATGCCCGACGAAGGGGAGGTGCGAGGGCTGCTCGCCCTGCTGCTGGTCACCGACGCCCGGCGCGCCACCCGGGTCGACGCCGACGGTCGCCTGCTGCGCCTGGAGGACCAGGACCGTTCACTCTGGGACCGCGCGGCGATGGCCGAGGCGCACGACCTGATCGTGGGCGGGCTGCGCGGGGGCCGACCGGGCCGCTATGTCCTGCAGGCGGCGATCGCCGCGCTCTACGCCGAGGCACCCTCGTACGACCGGACGGACTGGCCACAGATCGTGACCCTGTACGACGAGCTGCTGTCGGTGTGGCCCTCACCGGTGGTGGCGTTGAACCGCACGGTGGCGGTGTCGATGGTCTCCGGGCCGGCGCAGGCGCTGGCAGAGGTCGCGGCGTTGGAGGAGGACGGCCGGCTCGCGCGCTACCCGTACCTGCCGGCGATCAAGGCGGACCTGCTGCATCGTCTCGGCCGCTCGGAGGAGGCCTCGCTCGCCTATCGCCAGGCGCTGGAGTTGACGGAGAACGACGCCGAGCGCGAGTTCCTGGCTGAACGCCTCACCGGTCCGCGTCGGGCATAGGCACAGGGCTCTCGGCGGCCGGCCTCGTCCGGGACCGCCCCGGGATCCGGCTCCGGCAGGTCGGCCGCCCCGGCTTGGTACTCCTTCGAGCGAGCTCAGGGCGACCGTGCGGCCGCGGCGACCAGTGGCGGTTCCGAGGATCAGTTCGTTCCCCGCGCCCGGTCACGAGTCCTGCCCGCACCGGGCAGGACCGGCTGCGCGACCTCGACGCGACGACCGGCGAGCAACCGCGAGGTCATCCGCCACGCGTGCGCGTGCCTGGGACACCGCGCCTAGGCGATGTGGTCCTGGGCGAGTTCCACGTCGTAGCGGGTGCCGAAGCGCTCCACGTAGTTCTTCAGCTCCGCGGTGGTGAAGGTGAGGCCGAACTGGGCCTCGAGGATCTCGCCGAGCTGGCGCGGGGTGGGGAAGCCGCCGTCGATGGCACGCCGGAACACCTGGTAGTAGGCGTCCTCGCGCTCCTTCTCGTTCTCGAACTCCGCCGTGGGGCCGGCGGCGGGCCGCTGCTCCTGGCGCGGGGCGGGGATGGTGATCTCCGGCTCCGGGGCGGGCGCGGGCCGCGGCTCGGGGGCCGGCTCGCCGTCGGGCTGGGCGCCCTCGCCGAGCTGCCGGGTGCGGCCGCCGGGCTGGCCGACGGGGACGGGGAAGGTACCGGTGTCCTCCGGGGACGGCTGCGTCTCCTGGTACTGCGCCTCCTGGTACTGCTGCTCCTCGTACTGCTGCTCCTGGTACTGCGGCTCCGGTTGCCGCGCCTCCGGGTGCCGGGGTCC
>NZ_JACADT010000727.1:0-2899 GCF_013421635.1 Streptomyces sp. UH6
ACGGTGCGGTTGGCGACCACGATCTCGGCCACCCCGCCGCGCGCCAGCGTGGCGGCGGCCAGCGAGGACATCGAACCGGCGCCGATCACCAGCGCCCGCCGGCCCTCGAGCCAGGACGTGACGTCGGACGCGCCCGCGAGCTGCTCCAGGCCGAAGGTGACCAGGGACTGCCCGGCGCGGTCGATGCCGGTCTCCGAGTGGGCGCGCTTGCCCACCCGCAGGGCCTGCTGGAACAGGTCGTTGAGCAGCCGGCCCGCGGTGTGCAGTTCCTGCGCCTGGGCCAGCGCGTCCTTGATCTGGGCGAGGATCTGCCCCTCGCCGACCACCATCGAGTCCAGGCCGCAGGCCACCGAGTAGAGGTGGTGGACCGCGCGGTCCTCGTAGTGCACATAGAGATAAGGAGTGAGCTCCTCCAGCCCGACCCCGCTGTGGCGGGCCAGCAGCGTGGACAGCTCGGCGACACCGGCGTGGAACTTGTCCACGTCGGCGTAGAGCTCGATGCGGTTGCAGGTGGCCAGCACCGCGGCCTCGGCGGCCGGTTCGGCGGCGACGGTGTCCCGCAGCAGCTTGGCCTTCGCCTCCGCGCCCAGCGCGGCGCGCTCCAGCGCGCTGACCGGCGCGCTGCGGTGGCTCAGGCCGACGACGAGCAGACTCATGCCGGCATCACGGCGGGGGCTTCCCCGTCGGTGCCCTTCGGGTCGGCGGCGTCCATCGCCGCCGCGGCCGCGGCGCCCTTGGCGGCGGTCGGCACGGGCATGGCGTCGTCGTCGGAGGCGGCGTCCTCGCCGGCCTTGCGCTGCTCGTGGAAGGCGAGGATCTGCAGCTCGATGGAGAGGTCCACCTTGCGCACGTCCACACCGTCCGGAACGGTCAGCATGGTCGGCGCGAAGTTGAGGATGGAGGTCACCCCGGCCCCGACCAGGCGGTCGCAGACCTGCTGGGCGGCCCCGGCCGGGGTCGCGATGACACCGATGGACACGCCGTTGTCACGCACGATGTCCTCCAGCGCGTCGGCGTGCTGGACGGGGATGCCGGCGACCGGCTTGCCCGTCATCGCCGGGTCGGCGTCGATCAGCGCGGCGACCCGGAAACCACGGGAGGCGAATCCCCCGTAATTGGCGAGCGCGGCGCCGAGGTTACCGATGCCGACGATGACCACGGGCCAGTCCTGGGTCAGACCCAGCTCACGGGAGATCTGGTAGACGAGGTACTCGACGTCGTAGCCGACGCCTCGCGTGCCGTAGGAGCCCAGGTACGAGAAGTCCTTGCGCAGCTTCGCGGAGTTGACCCCGGCGGCGGCCGCGAGCTCCTCGGAGGAGACGGTCGGCACGGAGCGCTCCGACAGAGCGGTCAGAGCGCGGAGGTACAGCGGAAGCCGGGCGACGGTGGCCTCGGGAATTCCTCGGCTGCGGGTCGCCGGTCGGTGAGTTCGGCCAGTTGCCACGATGCTCCTGCGGGTAGAGCGGGGCTGGGGGCGGCCACACGTCCCCGGACCGCCTCGTCGGATGCAGGCTATGTCTTTGTGAACGTGTGCACAAAGATTGTGTCCGTTTTGCCCCACCGACGTGACCGGGGTCACGCGGTGTTCGCGCACGCGCACGGCACCGGCGGTCAGGCGCCCGGGTCCGTCACTCGTCGGGGACAAAGCTGCACACGCTCCTCTTCGTTGCACGCCCCCGCAAGCAAATTCGAGGTCAAATCCTAAGCGAACAAACGACGTCGACCGAACCGTCACACAGCGCGAACCCGCAGGTCAGAGGCAGATTCCGGGGTGCGGTGAGAGCTATCTCTCCTCCGCCACCGCCGTTCTCCCCCTCTTTCCCTCCCGTCCGGCCCTCTCCGCGGCCGCCCGCCCGCGAAGACGATCACGACGACGCGACGGCCCGCGCGGCCGTCGCAACCGCGCACGACGGCCTCGGTCCGCGCGACAATGGCGGGCATGAGTGGTCTGGTGACATTGATCGGCAAGCCCGGATGCCATCTCTGCGAGGACGCGGAGAAGGTGGTGGCCCGGGTCTGCGGGGAACTCGGCGTGCGCTGGGAGCAGAAGGACATCACCCAGGACGAGGCGCTCCATCGCGCCTACTGGGAGCAGATCCCGGTGGTCCTCATCGACGGGCAGCAGCACACCTTCTGGCGCGTGGACGAGTCCCGCCTGCGGGCCGCCCTGGCCTGACCCCGGCCCGCCCGGCCCCCGCTCCCCCGGCCCCGTCCCCCGCCCCTGCCCCTCGGTGTTCACAGGACGACAACCTCGCCGCCCCGAAGCCGTCCCACGATCTGGATATGCTCACCGCATGGCCGCTCTTGGATGGCTCCTCCCCCGCAAGCGCTTCGCCACGGCGCGCAGCGTCCTGGCCGGCGAGGCCGCGGCGGAGGCCGCCCGCAAGTCCTCCCGCGAGCTCGAGCAGGAGGCCCGGTTCCCGGTTCTCGGCGACACCCACGCCGCGGCCTTCTTCGACCTGGACAACACGGTCATGCAGGGCGCCGCCCTGTTCCACTTCGGCCGGGGCCTGTACAAGCGGAGGTTCTTCGACACCCGCGACCTGGTCCGGTTCGCCTGGCAGCAGGCCTACTTCCGGCTGGCCGGCGTCGAGGACCCCGCGCACATGCAGGAGGCCAGCGACGCCGCCCTGTCCATCGTGAAGGGCCACAGCGTCGAGGAACTCCGCCTGATCGGCGACGACATCTACGACGAGTACGTGGCCGGCCGCATCTGGGGCGGAACCCGCTCCCTGGCCCAGGCCCACCTCGACGCCGGCCAGAAGGTGTGGCTGGTGACGGCGGCCCCGGTGGAGATCGCCCAGACCATCGCCCGGCGCCTCGGCCTGACCGGCGCCCTCGGCACCGTCGCCGAGTCCGTGGACGGCGTCTACACCGGCCGCCTGGTCGGCGAGCCGCT
>NZ_JACADT010000728.1:0-2898 GCF_013421635.1 Streptomyces sp. UH6
ATGCGTCAGCTCCCCTTCGCGTGGTTCCGGGTGAGGGCGCCCGGCAGGTGGGACCGGGTCCGGCCGCCGGTGGCGCCGTGGCCGCCGTGCCGCTCGCCGTGCCCGCGGGCGTCGCGGGCGCCCTGCGCGGCGGCGCCCGTGCGGTGGGTGCGGTTGTCGTGGATCAGTTCGTCGAAGAGCGCGCGGCCCTCCACCAGGGCCTCACGCAGTTCCTCGGTGGCCGAGCTGCTCTCCGCGGCACCTCCGGCGGCGGCCAGCGCGGCACGGTGGATCCGCCGGTAGCCGTTCACGTGGTGCGGGTGGTGGACGGAGAGCGCGGAGACCTGCTCCTCGTACTCGTTGCCGGCCGGGAAGCCCCGGGACGCGGCGAGTTCGGCGAGGAGCCGGTCGGCCTCGGCCACCGACTCCCGCGGCGACTCGACGAAACGCTCCTGGGCGGCCGCCCAGCTCGTCTCGTACCGCTGCCGCTCGGCGGGCTCCAGCGGTCGTGTGCGCAGCTGGCCGTGGCGCTCGACCCGGGCGGCGAGTTCCCGCTCGGCGGCACCGGTGTCACCGTCGTACCGTGCGACGGTTCGTTCGTACTCCGGCCCGAAGCGCTTGCGCAGGTTGCGGCCGCCGTTGGCGCCTCGGGACTTGGCGATGAAGGCCGCGATCAGGACGACGGCGGCCACGATGACGATCAGAGCGATGATCACGCCTTGGGACATGGAAGCCTTCCGGGTTCGCTCCCGGCCCGCTCTCGTCGCGGACCGCTTCGTCCCGTTCGTCTTGCCTCGGCCTCATCGCTCAAACGGCGCATTCACGGCGGGGGAGGCGGGACGTCCCGCCTCCGGAGCGCCCGCACCCCGCTCAGGCGGCCCGCCAGTACCGGTGGGAGGTGGAGCCGCCGGCCTGCCGGGGGCGCTCGGCGTCCGAACCGGAGAGTTCGTCGTTCAGCTCCTTGACCAGCTGGATCAGGTCACGGGGCCGGTCGGGGCCCCACCAGTCGCCGAGCAGTTCGCCGAGCGATTCGTCACGCGCCTGCGAGAGCCGTTCGGCGACCTCGTGACCGGCGGGGGTGAGTTCCAGGTCCAGCCCGCGACGGACCGCGAGCCCCCGCTCCTCCACCTGCCGTCCCGCCTCCATGATCTTCTCCAGCGGCACCCTGCTGTACTCGGCCAGCACCGCCGGCTCGGTCCAGCCGTACCGGCGGGTCCGCAGCAGCAGCCAGCCGGACGCGGGCAGCAGGTCGTAACCGGCCCGTTCGGTGATCCTCCGGTAGACCTCGCGCCGCCCCTCCCGGCTGGCCAGCACCGAGAGCGCCCGCGCCGCCTCGTCGTGCGAGGAGCGCTCGACGGGGTTGCTGGCCAGTGTCTGCGTGCCGTCCGGGGTGGTCACCGATCCGCGCAGCCGGTCCTCGCGCAGCGCCAGGGCGAGCAGGAAGGCCAGGGCGGCCACGGGGGCGGCGTAGAGGAACACGTCGGTGATGGCGTCGGAGTACGCGCCCAGGGCGCGGGCCCGCAGGGCGGCGGGCAGCGCGGTGATGGTGCGCGAGTCGGACTGCAGGCCGTCCACCGTCACCCCGGGCGGCAGCCGGACGCCGCTGAAGGCGTCGGCCAGTTTGTCGCCCAGGCGCCCCGCGAAGACGGTGCCGAAGACCGCCACGCCGAACGAGGCGCCGATGGAGCGGAAGAAGGTGGCGCCGGACGTGGCGACGCCGAGGTCCTGGTAGGAGACCGCGTTCTGCACGATCAGCACCAGCACCTGGATGACCAGGCCGAGACCGGTGCCGAAGACGAAGAAGTACGCGCCCATCACCCAGGTGGAACTGGCCGCGTCCAGCTGGTGCAGCAGCACCAGGCCGATCGCGGTGATCAGGGTTCCGGCGACGGGGAACACCTTCCACCGCCCGGTGCGGCTGACCACCTGCCCGGAGGCCGTCGAGGCGAGCAGCAGACCCGCCACCATGGGCAGCATGTACACGCCCGACATGGTCGGCGAGATGCCGTGCACCACCTGGAGGAAGGTCGGCAGGTAGGTCATCGCGCCGAACATCGCGAAGCCGACGATGAAACTGATCACGGCGGTGAGGCTGAAGGTGCGGACGGCGAACAGCTTCATCGGCAGCACCGGCTCGGCGGCCCGCCTCTCGACCGCCACGAACGCCACCGCCAGCACCACGCCGAGCACCGCCAGGGACACGACCTGCCAGGAACCCCAGGCCCAGGTGGTGCCGCCGAGCGAGGTCACCAGGACCAGGCAGGTGGCGACCGAGGCGATCAGCAGGGTCCCCAGGTAGTCGATGCGGTGCTTCTCCCGCCGGCGCGGGATGTGCATCACGGCGGCGATCACGGCCAGCGCGACGACGCCCAGGGGCAGGTTCACGTAGAAGACCCAGCGCCAGCTCAGGTGCTGGGTGAACAGTCCGCCGAGCAGCGGCCCGAGCACGCTGGTGGCGCCGAAGACCGCGCCGAACAGGCCCTGGTAGCGGCCCCGGTCGCGGGGCGGCACCAGGTCGCCGACGATCGCCATCGTCAGCACCATCAGCCCGCCGCCGCCCAGGCCCTGGAGGGCCCGGAAGGCGATCAGCTGCGGCATGTTCTGCGCCATGCCGCAGAGCGCCGAGCCGATCAGGAAGATCACGATGGCGGTCTCGAAGAGCCGCTTGCGCCCGTACTGGTCGCCGAGCTTGCCCCAGAGCGGGGTGGCCGCGGTGGCGGCGAGCATGTAGGCGGTGACCACCCAGGACAGGTGCTCGAGGCCGCCGAGTTCGCTGACGATGGTGGGCAGCGCGGTCGAGACGATGGTCTGGTCGAGGGCGGCCAGCAGCATCCCCAGCAGCAGCGCGCCGATCGAGACCAGCACGTTGGGCGCCACGTGGGTGGGTTCGTCGGCCACACCGCCCCGGGTGCCGGGACC
>NZ_JACADT010000729.1:0-2898 GCF_013421635.1 Streptomyces sp. UH6
AGGAGGGCAGCAGGCCGATCCCCAGCTCCCGGGCCGCGGGCAGCACCTCGCGCTCGACGCCGCGCTGGAGCAGCGAGTACTCCAGCTGGGTGCCCGCCAGCGCGGTCCGCGCCCCGGGAGCGGCGAGCTGCCAGGTGGCCGCCCGGGCGAGCTGCCAGCCGCAGAAGTTGGACACGCCGACGTAGCGGGCCCGCCCGCTGGTCACCGCGATGTCCAGCGCCTGCAGGGTCTCCTCGATCGGCGTGTCCTCGTCGTAGGCGTGCACCTGCCACAGGTCGACGTGGTCGGTGCCGAGGCGGGCCAGCGAGGCGTCGAGGGCGGCGAGCAGGTGGCCGCGCGAGCCGTCGACCCGGCGTTCGGGGTCGGCCACGCTGCCCGCCTTGGTGGAGATGACCAGGTCCTCGCGCGGCACCAGGTCGGCGATCAGCCGGCCCAGCAGGTACTCGGCCTCCCCGCCGCCGTATATGTCGGCGGTGTCGACCAGGTTCCCGCCGGCCTCCCAGAACGCCTTCAACAACTCGGCCGCGTCGTGCTCGTCGGTGTCCCGGCCCCAGGTGAGGGTGCCGAGTCCGATGCGGGACACGCGAAGGCCGGTCCGGCCGAGATGCCTCTGCTTCATGAACGCGCACATTACTGGCCGGATCTTGCTCCCGGGGAACCCTGTGGACAACCGGTCCGCGGGCCGCACCGCCCGTCACCCCCGGACGTGACCCGCATCGCGTCGTCCCCCGCTCCCCACCAGGCCCCCGGCGCGCTAGGGTCCTGCTGGACAGGGACGTTACTGATCAGTAAGGGGAGCGGCATGCGGCTCGGGATCAATCTCGGCTACTGGGGCGCCGGAATGGACCAGGACAACCTGGAGGTGGCCAAGGAGGCCGACCGTCTGGGCTACTCGGTGTGCTGGGCCGCGGAGGCGTACGGCTCCGACGCCGCCACGGTGCTCAGCTGGGTCGCCGCCCAGACCGAGCGGATCGACGTGGGCTCGGCCATCTTCCAGATCCCGGCCCGCCAGCCCGCCATGACGGCGATGACCGCCGCGACCCTGGACTCGCTCTCCGGCGGCCGGTTCCGGCTGGGTCTGGGCGTCTCCGGACCGCAGGTCTCCGAGGGCTGGTACGGCGTGAAGTTCGACAAGCCGCTCGCCCGGACGCGTGAGTACGTGGAGATCATCCGCAAGGCGATGACCCGTGAGCGCCTGTCCTACGAGGGCGAGCACTGGACCCTGCCGCTCCCGGGCGGCCCGGGCAAGCCGCTCAAGCTCACCGTGCACCCGCAGCGCGAGCACATCCCGGTCTACATCGCGGCCATCGGTCCGAAGAACCTCGAGCAGACCGGTGAGATCGCGGACGGCGCCCTGCTGATCTTCCCGTCGGCCGAACACCTCGAGGAGACCGCGGTCAAGCACATCCGCGCGGGCCGCGAGAAGGCGGGCAGGACGCTGGAGGGCTTCGACATCGTCCCGACCGTGCCGCTGGCCGTGGGCGAGGACAAGGACGTCCCGGCGCTGGCGGACACCTTCCGCCCGTACACCGCGCTCTACGTGGGCGGCATGGGCAGCCGGAAGCAGAACTTCTACAACCAGCTCGCCCAGCGCATGGGCTACGAGCAGGCCGCCGCAGAGATCCAGGACAAGTACCTGGCCGGCGACAAGGACGGCGCCGCGGCCGCGGTCCCGCAGGACCTGATCGACAAGACCGCCCTGCTGGGATCGGTGGACCGGATCGCCGACCGGATGAAGGCATACGCCGCCGCCGGCGTCACCACGCTGACCCTGGCCCCGGCCGGCTTCACGCTCGAGGAGCGGATCACCGCGCTGCGCGCCGGCATGGAGGCCCTGGAGCGCGCCGGTCTTGCCTGATCCTGGGACGCCCCGCTGGGGCCCGCCGCCCAACCGGGCGGCGGGCCCCAGCGGGTTTCGGGGGCCTGCGGCCGTGGTGGGGGCTCGGGGGTCCTCCCCGCCACGGCCGTCACCAGGAACAACGCTCCCGCGGCCCGCCGGTTACGTGCGGGGGCGGGCCGGGCCGGTCCTTCGGTCGGCCGAGCGGAGGAGCTGAGCTGTTGCGCCCGCCATGCCGCGGCCGTTGACTCGTTCTCCGGAAGTCCCCGCCCGTGTCCTCGAAAGAGGTGTCCATGCTTTCGGCCAGGAGTCTGTTCCAGGAGATCTTCGACAACGACGACGCGTTCCGCCTGTTCTGCTCCGTCGCCGCGGGCGGCGAGACGCAGGGCGGCTGGGAGAACGCACGCATCGCGGCACTGGTGCCGGCGGAGGAACAGGCCATGGCGCCGCGGATCGCCCGGCACGGCGCGGACGAGGACAAGCACGGGCGGATCTTCAACGCGCTGATGCGCAAGCGCGGCCTGGAGCCGGTGGAGGTGCCGCCGGACACCGACTACACGATGCTCCTGGAGCGCAACGGCATCGGGCTCCCGCACGACAAGCTGCGCCGTGAGGAGACCCTGACGGTGCGGGACCTCGTCACCTACCTGGCGCACAGCCGGGTCACCGAGCAGCGGGCGTCGGAGCAGATGCGGCTGCTGTGCCGGTACTTCGGCGAGCATCCGGACGTCGGGCGGGCGGTCCGGATGATCTCCGCCGACGAGGACAACCACCTGGCCTACTGCCACGAGGAGCTGCTGCGGCTGTCGGCGGCCGGGTACGGGCCGCTGATCCGGCGGACGCTGCGGGAGACCGCGCTGGCCGAGATCGCCGTCTACCGGGACGTGAGCGTCGCCGTGATGACGCGCATGGGCCGGATCCTCGGCTGGTCCCGGCCGAAGCTGGCCGCGCTGACCGGCGGGATCCACGCGGCGTACGCGTTCGAGCGGGCGGGCGGGCGGCGTCGCATGGTGAGCCTGCGGATGCCGGCGCCGGAGATGCGCGACGCGCTGGGCGGTCCG
>NZ_JACADT010000073.1:0-12046 GCF_013421635.1 Streptomyces sp. UH6
GGTCCGGCCGGGCCTCCAGCGCGACGTGGCCGCCTCGCGCGCGATCTGCGTCTTCGGCCGGCCGCCGCGGTGGCGAGCTCGGTACGGATGTCCCGTGACAGCGAGCACATGGACCACTGCTCGATGGCGCGGTGGCATCGGCTGCTGGGGCTACCGGGTGAGCGCGGCGAGGTAGGCGTCCAGGGGCTGCACATACCCTGGGAGGCGTTCGAGGAGGTCCCACCAGTGGACGGCCGCGATCTCCTCAGTGGGCTCGAAGGCGCGGGTCTCGGCGCAGGATCCTGCGTAGAGGGCCAGATACTCGGTTCGCTGGTCAGGCGCCAGCACGAACCCTGCGTAGCCGATGAACCGCAATCGTCCGTCAGGCTGCTGCCCGCTCTCCTCCAGCAGCTCGCGTGCGGCTGCTTGGCGGGGGGTTTCGCCCTCTTCGATGCTCCCGCCGGGTAGCTCCCAGGACTGGCGGTACCGATCGAAGACCATGAGGACCCGACCGGCTCGCCACAAGGCCACCAGGGCGGCCGGCAGCGGGGCGGCCTGCGGCGGCGCTGCCTCGCTGCCCCGCGCGAACGAGATCAAGAAGTTGCCACGACCATCGGTTGCAAGTGGTTCATCGGCGAGGTAGGCCACGGTCGGATACTTCCCCGAGCGACTCCACGAGAAGCCCTACGACCCCGCCTGCCGGTCGGTCGAACTTCAGTGGCAGACGGTCAACGTTCAGTGGCGCCGAACAGCGGAGGCGGCTCACCGGGCGGTGAGCGGCGGTCAGGTCCGGGTGGTGGTCGGCGAGATGGTCGGCCAGGGCGCGCACCGACGGGCGGCGGGCTTCGTCGTGGCGGCGAGGTGGACCAGGCGCAGCTGGGTGAGGGCGGCGGCCGGCTCGCCGGCGTCGATCAGGGCGCGGGCGGTGTCGGTGTGGGCGCGGGCCGGGACGGTGCGGCCTCGAGCTTCCTCGCCCTCGGCCCGGCACCGGGCGGTAGCAGCGGCGGCGCGGGGCTGGTGCAGCCGCGGCGGAGGACACCCCGGTGCGAGGGCCTGCTTCCTCTCGGCATGCGCGTCCGGCGCCTACAGTGACAATCAGGGCGATTTCGCCGCGACCGGAGGAGGAATGACCGTGGCCCAGGCGCGGCCGGGGGGCGAACGGCGGGGCTCGGCGGCGCTGCTGGCCGTGTGCTCCGGCTACTTCATGGTGATCCTGGACGTGACCGTCATCAGCGTCGCCGTTCCTGTCATCGGCCGCGACCTGTCCGCCTCGCTCACCGGCGTCCAGTGGGTCACCGACGGCTACACGCTCGTCCTCGCCGGATTCCTGCTGACCGGCGGCGCGCTGGGCGACCGGCTGGGCAACCGCCGGGTCTTCTGCGCCGGCGTCGCCGTGTTCACCGCCGCCTCCGCCGCCTGCGCGCTCGCGCCGGACACGTCGTTCCTCGTCTCCGCCCGCCTCGTGGAGGGACTGGGCGCCGCCCTCATCGTCCCCGGCTCCCTCGCCCTGCTCCAGCAGGCGTATCCGGAACCGGCGGCCCGCTCGCGCGCCTTCGGGCTGTGGGGGTCGATGGCGGGCATCGCCGCCTCGGCAGGGCCTCTGCTCGGCGGAGCGCTCGTGTCCACCATCGGCTGGCGCTGGGTCTTCCTCGTCAACCTCCCCGTCGGCGCGGCCTGTCTCGCGCTGACGCTGCGTCATGTGGCGCCCTCACCCCGCCGGGCCGACCGCCCTCTGGACTGGCCCGCGCAGTGCGCGGTCGTGGCGGCCATCGCCCTGCTGACCGCCTCGCTCAACGAGGCCGGGCGGCGCGGCTGGACCGATCCGGCCGTCCTCGCGGGCCTGGCCCTGGCCGTCCTGGCAGCCATGGCGTTCGGCGTCCGCGAAGGGCTGGCCCGCTCCCCCGCGCTGCCGCCGGGCCTGCTGCGGGCGCGGGCGATGAGCGGCGGAGCCGCGATCGGCCTGCTGTTCAACTTCGCCTTCTACGGCATGGTGTTCACGGCGAGCCTGGAATTCCAGCGGGAGCGCGGCTACAGCGCCTTCGAGACGGGGCTGGCACTGTTCCCGGCGCTGGCGATGACCATGTTCGCCTCCGTCCTGTCCGGCCGGCTGGCCGCCCGTACCGGCGACCGGCCCCTGGTGGTCACCGGCATGCTCGTGGCCGCGCTCGGCCTCGCCGGATGGGCGGCGGCAGGCCCGGACCCCGGCTACGCCCTTCTCATCGCCCCGATGATGGCGGCCGGCTTCGGCACCTCCTTCGCCCTGACCGGCTCGACCACCACCGTCATGGGCGCCGTACCCGCCGGCTACGCGGGCACCGCCTCCGCGCTCTTCAACACCACCCGCCAGATCGGCAGCGCCACAGGTGTCGCCCTCGGCGGCAGCTTGCTCGCCTCCGCCACCGACCCCTCGGCCGGTCTGCGCGTCAGCATGGCCATGGGCGCCGCCGCCTACGTCACGGCCGCCGCGCTGGCCTGGGGCTGCGTGCCGAAGCGGTGACCGGACCCGCGCCCCGAACCCACGCGCTACTGTCGCCGCGCGCAGGCCCGAAACAGCCCCGCACGAACGGTCTGCCCCCCGCAGGACAGCCCAGCTCCTGGCCCACCTGAGCGAGTGGCTTGGCCTTGCGCGCACGCCCTTGCGTAAGGCAGGAGGCCTCGCTCCCCGCGGCGGCAGCCACCGCCAGAGATCTCCCTGGACGCCGTGTTGCCTGCGACGTAGCGTTCCTCCGCCCGTCCGGGATCTGCCCGCACGCGGTTCCGCCATGTCACCCAGGGGAGTCAACACCTTGTCCTTGTCCGCGTCCGACACGCTCCACCCGCCCGCGCAGCGTGGCCCGCTGCTCGCGCCCCGCGGTCCCCTCCTCGCACTGATCGCGGCGCTCGCGGCGTACGCACTCGTCGCCCTGGTCGACGTGTACGTCGGCGTTCGGCGGCACGTGCTGGCCGGCGAGGAACAGCGCGCCCCCGTCACCTCCCCAGAGGCGCTGCAATCCTGGTACGCGTTGTACGAGGCGGTCGGCCGCCTGCAGACGGCGGTGTACGCGCTGTGCGTGGTGGCCTTCGTCGTCTGGTTCTTCCTGATACGCCGCAGCGTGGAGCGACTGGCTCCCGACCGGGTCGTCATGGGTCCCGGCTGGGCGATCGTGGCCTGGTTCATCCCTCTGGTGAACTTCGTGCTGCCCTACCGGATCGCTGTCGGCATGTGGTCGGCCTCCAGCCCGCCACCGCCTTCCGACGGGCGGTCCCGGGCCCCGGTGTGGCCGGTGCGCCTGTGGTGGGGCCTCTTCCTCGCCGCCAATCTGCTCAGTCGGCACGCCGCCCTGATGTTCGACATCGCGCAGACGTACGCGGACCTGCAGACGGCCGTGGAGTTGTACATCGTGGTCGACCTCCTGTTCGTCGCCGCCGCCGGTGCTGCCATCCATTTCGCGGTGCGGCTCACGGCCATGCAGCGGGCGGAGACGGCCGGGGCCGACGGCGCGTAGCAGCCGACCGGGCAAGGCCAGTTCCTCCATCACGCCTGCTGCGGTATCCCTTTTCGTCCGCTTGACCAGCCATTCTTCGAAGTACTCAAGGTCCACCCGGCGCTGAGCACGCCAGACCGCGGTGCCGCCCGGTCCACCCGGCGCTGAGCACGCCAGACCGCGGTGCCGCCCCGGCCGGTGAAGTCGTAGCTCGTGATTCCGTGACATCTGCGCCACCGCCTGCCGTGGCGCTGCAAGTGGTCCTGTACACATCGTCGAACGCCTTGTCCTGGGCGTACAGAACCTGCTCCCAGTGCCCGGCCTGGTGTCCGGTGAGGAAGTCGCGGGCAAGGCCGATCGCCCCGCGTCGACGGTGACATTCGCGGGCACCGCCGTGGCAGTGCGGTGGACCTTGGGCTGCTGGGCCTGCTCGCAGAGATGCTGACCGAGGGCCGGCATCATCCGTTCGGATGACGTCTGGGTCATCCCTTCGGCACGTCCTGATCAGCCTCTCCGCCGATCGGCGAGGCCCCGGCCCGGGCCGAGGATCGAGGGAAGGCACGACCGACGACCGGCCGAAACGGACTCGAAGAGGGGCCCCACCATGCAGCCCCACGGGTCCGCCGTGCCCGCCCCGTGACCCCGGGCCGAGCTCTCCCCCGCCCGGGGTGGGCCGGCCTCCGCACGCGAAGGACGTCGATGCCGAGAACCCTGTCCCGCCTAGGGAGGAACGCCATGACCGCCTCCGGTCACGAACTGCTCCAGGCCGCCGAACGCGGCGACACCGACACCGTCCGCCTCGCCCTCCGGGCGGGCGCCGACGTGGAGGCCCGTGACGCACACGGTCGCACCCCACTGCTGCTCGCGGCCCTCGCCGACCATGTCGACACCGCCCGGCTGCTCCTGGCGGCGGGCGCCGACCCCGACGCGCGGGACGATCGGCAGGACACCCCCTGGCTGGTCACCGGCGTCACCGGCAGCGTCGCCATGATGCGCCTGCTGCTCCCCCACAACCCCGACCTGACTCTGCGCAACCGCTACGGCGGCATCTCTCTGATCCCCGCCGCCGAACGCGGCCACGTCGCCTACGTCCGTGCCGTGCTGGAGGAGACCGACATCGACGTCGACCACGTCAACCGCCTCGGCTGGACCGCCCTCCTCGAGGCGGTCGTCCTCGGCGACGGCGGCCCCGCCCACCAGCGGATCGTCGAACTCCTCCTCGCCGCCGGCGCCACCCCGGACGTCCCCGACGCCGACGGCGTCAGCCCCCTGGAACACGCCGAACGCCGCGGCTTCGCCGGGATCGCCGCCCTGCTGCGCGGGACCGCCGGATGAACCGCCGGGCCTTCCTCGGCGCCCTGGCCGTCACGACGGCGGCGGTTGCCTGCACGCCGTCGGGGCAGGAGGAACCGCGCGCGGAGAACCCGACGGACAACCGGGCGGGGAACCGCACGAGGACACCGCGCACGGAGAACCCTCGGGCGGCTGCTCCTCCCACTGCCGGGGGGTTGCTCCTGGTCACCGACTTCGGTGCCGACAGCGTCACCTTCGTCGACCCCGCCACCGGCCCCGTGGCCTCGGTCGAGGCCGGCACCGCCCCCTATGGACTCGCCGTCGGCAGGGACGGCCGGGCCTGGGCCGCCGCCGCCGAGGGCGTGGCAGTGATCGACACCCGCGCTCGCCGCCGCTCGGCCCTGGTCCCGTACCGCACGTCCGCCGCCCGCCTGGGCCCACCCACGCACGGCGAGTACCGCGGCGGCGGCATGGGCATCGCACTGTCCCCGGACGGCCGCCACGTCCACGTCGGGGTGAACGTCCCGGGCGGGAACGGCGTACTGGAGACCGTCGACACCACCACCCTCCGCACGACCCGCACGGTCCCCGTCGGCCGCCGCCCGTTCGACGTGGACGTCTCCCGGGACGGCTCCGAGGTGTACGTCACCAACCACGACTCCTTCGACGTCACCGTGGTCCCGGCACAGGGCCGCCCGCGCCGCATCGAGGTCGCCCCCTACGGCACGGAGGGCGGTCTGGGCTCCTGGCTGAAACCGCACTACGCCGCCGTGCGACCGTCCGACGGCCGTCTGCTGCTGCCGTTCGAGGGCGAGAAGCTGGTCGTGGTCGACCCGAGCACCGGCCGGTCGACGATCGAGCCGATGACGGCGAACACCCACCAGCACGGGGTGGCGGTCACCCCGGACGGCACCGTCCTCGTCGTGGGCACCGGCCCCATCGACCCGGCGCGGGACCGCGGCCCTTCCCTGACGGTCCGCGCCCCCACCGGCCGGGAGCGGGTGATCAGCCTCGACGGCCCGCACGAGGACGTCACCGTCTCCCGGGACGGCCGCACCGCCTATGTCACCGGCGGTTTCACCCGCGACGGCCACTGGGACGGCATCACCGTCGTGGACCTCCGGACCGGCGCCACCCGCCGCCTGCCCGCGGGCCGCCGCCCCCTGGGCATCGCGGTGCTCTGACCTCGCCGGCGCACCAGCCGCCGCGCCTCGGCCACCGACCCGGCGTGGTCCCGGCTGGCCGTAGCCTCATGCCAGGTAGCGAACCAGAGATCGGCGACCGGGGTCCAAGCGGGCAGGTCCAATATCCAGTACTCCGTGGGAGCGTCCTGCCCGTCCGGCCACTCGACCAGGAGTGTCTGTGTGGGCGGGACACCGTCCCACCGGTTGCGGCCACCGACCGCTTCCTGGGCCGGGGCCAAGGACTGCTTGCCTGCGGGCCGGATGGCCAGGACCACGAACCGTGAGGTCATCGCGGGCGAGGACATAGGACAGGCCGCGTTCCTCAAGGCCGAGCCGGAACGGGGTGCTGACGCCGTAGCCGGCATCGGCGACCACCACCGGCGCCCGGGGACCCTGCCCGGCGGCAGCGGTCCGGTTCGTCCGTCCACTCTCGTGGCAGATACAAGTGCCAGTTCAGCGGGCACGAAGCGGTGTCGGTGGCCGCATGAACGCTGACCGCGACCTGGCAGTTCGCCCGCTTGCCGACCGCCCGCAGTACTGGCGGGCCACCCCGACCGACGCCCTGCCGCACCTGGGGAACGACACGTCGTCGACCACCCACACCTCAGGCGCGATCACCTCCGACAGCCGCTCGGCGATCCGCCGCCCCACCGGCAGCGGATCCCACGGAGACTGATTCACGGGCTGCTGCAGGACCTGCATGTTCCCGTCCGGCAGGCGCTCGGCCATCGGCTGGACCGACTTCCGCCGGCCGTCCAGCATCGGGCACCGCAGATAACACTCGCCCCACCGCCGCTGATCCCGCCGCGACAACGACCCGGACACATCGGCAACGAACTCCGCCAACTCACCCCGGAGCCGTTCCACCTCCCCCAGCTTCACCGCGGAAGGCTGCCCACCGCCTGGGAATATCACTCAACGTAACGAAGCACTACTAACCCACCCCCTACCGGGGTATCACTCCCGACTTGGCTCCCCAGCGTGACGCCCCGCCTCCCGCCACCTTCCTACTTTCCTCCCCGTCACCACGGACGAGACAGAGGGAGACGGACGGATGCGCCGCTTCAGGAAGACCCTGACCACCGCCGTACTGACCACACTGCTGGCAAGCAGCACGGCAGGCTGGGCTTCGGCGAGCAGCGAGAGCGCGCTGAGCGGTCCGCTCCCGGGCACCGCCGCCTGGCTGGCGGACGACTCACTGGACAAGGAGCTACCGGACCCCACCACGGCCACCCCGTCCGAAGTGACGGCGTTCTTCGCCGACCTGACCGACGCTCAGCAGCAGCGACTCGTCGAGGACCACCCCACCGTGGTGGGCAACCTCGACGGCGCCCCCGTAAACCTCCGTTACGAGGCCAACGCCCCCGCAGGCGACCAGGTCCTGGCGTACGACCCGCGCGGCCGCGGCCTGATCGCGCGGGTCGTGGGCGACCTGGAGAACGCCGCCCACGTCGCGGTGATCGTCCCCGGCTCGGACATCGACATCTCAACGTTCGACGGTACGGCACAGTGGGCCGCCGACCTCCAGGAGGAGGCGGGCGACGACACGGCCGTCATCGCCTGGGCCGGCTACACCACCCCCTCCGGCATCGGCCCCGACCTGGCGACGGACCGGCTCGCCGGGACCGGCGCCGAGCGCCTCACCCGTTTCACCGACGGCCTGGACGCGGCCGGCCTCCCCGACCCCTCCCTCTTCTGCCACAGTTACGGCTCGGTGGTCTGCGGCCTCGCCGCCCCCGACACCGACGCGAGCGACATCGTCGTCATGGGCTCGCCCGGCATGCGCGCCGACGACGTCACCGCACTCGACACCGATGCCCACATCTGGGCGGCGAAGTCCCCAGCCGACTGGATCGACCGTGTCCCCAATGTCGAAGTCCTGGGCCTGGGCCACGGCGCGGACCCCACCTCGCCCGACTTCGGCGCGACCGTCCTGCCCGCCGACGACGTCCCGGCGCACGACGAGTACTTCACCCCCGGCACCTCCACCCTGACCGCGTTCGCGGCGATCGCCGGCGGAGACCTGTGATGAAGACCCCCTCGAGGCTCGCGAAGCTCACCGCCAAGATCGACGACCGGACCCCCGCCCACCGCGACCGCGCCATCGACGGCCTGCGCGCGCTGGCGCTCCTGGCCGTCCCGACCGGCCACTGGCTGCTCGGCGGCTTCACCCTCGACACCGGCAGCGGCCTGCACAACGCCAGCCCGCTGGCCACGTTCGGCGCGCTGGCCCCGGCCAGCTGGATCCTCCAGATGCTGGGCATCTTCTTCCTGGTCGGCGGGTACTCCTCGTACCTCTCCTACCAGCGCCGCAAGGGACTCACGCGCCAGTGGGTCACTGGCCGGCTCACCCGCCTGGGCCGCCCGGTCCTCGGCGTCACCGCCGTATGGGCGCTGCTCCTGCCGACCCTGCATCACGGTTTCGGCGTCCCGACCGCCACCCTGCACACCGCGTCGACGCTCGTCGTCCAGCCCTTGTGGTTCGTCGGCGTCTACGCGGTGATCACGGCCCTCACGCCGTACTGCGTCCGCGCCTCCAAGCGCCTTGGCTTCTGGGCCGCGGCCCCGCTGCTCGGCTCGGTCGCGGTGGTCGACTTCCTGCGTTACGGGCCGTACGCGGACGCGATGCCGTCCTGGCTGAGCCTGCTCAACCTGCTTCCGGGCTGGATGTTCGCCTACCAGCTGGGCGTGTCCTGGGCGGACAAGCGCCTGGGCCGGCGCGAGGCGTGGCTGCTGCTCGCCGGCGGCGCGGCCCTCTTCGCCGCCCTGCTTCTCGCCTTCCACTACCCGACCTCGATGGTGGGCGTCCCCGGCGAGGCCCGTACCAACTCCCACCCGCCGTCCCTGCTCGTGCTCGCGCTCGCGGCCGCCCAGTCCGGTGCGGCGATCCTGCTGCGCGACAAGCTGGCGCGCCTGCTGAGGCGCCCGGCCCTGTGGGCCCCGGTGGTGATCATCAACCTGTCGGCGATGACCATCCTGTGCTGGCACCAGACGGCGATGCTCGCCGCCGCGGTGCCCGCCTCGTACTTCGGCGAGATCCCCGGCCTGACCACCGCGCCGGACACGACCGGCTGGATCCTGGCGCGGATGGCCTGGATGCCGCTCTTCGCGGGGCTGCTCGTGGCGATCGCAAAGTTCGCCCAGCCCCTGGAGACCCCGTGGGACCGCACCGGCATAACCCGCCGCGTGGCGGTGGGCGTGCTGGCGACGGGCTTCGCCTACTTCGCGCTCGTGGCGTGAGCCATGTGTACGCACCGCCGTATCACCGTCGCGTACCAGCCGGTGCGCCGTTCGAGCAACTCCTGTCCCTTGACGTCGCGCAGCAGGGGCGTGAACTCGCTGCCCGTGTCCGGTGGGGGTTGCCTCGCGGTGGTCTTCTCGGGGCGCGGCAGAGCGGTGTTGGCGGCCAAGGACATGGTTGTACTGCGGTGTTCGTTGGCTGGTGTCGATGCGGCGCGCACGACACCAACCAACGCGCACGGTCCGGCCGCCGTCGTCACCGGCATGGCGCTCGTCGGCGACTCGTGGTGGGTGCTCGAGCTCGTGCCCGTCCTCGCCGTCCTGTGCGCCCGCACGGCGTGCATCGGCCACGACGCGGGCCATGCCCGGATCAGCGGCAACCGCGTCACGAACCGCCGCATCGGGCTCATCCATGGCAACCTGCTGCTGGGCATGAACTACGCGTGGTGGAACGACAAGCACAACCGTGTGGCTCGCCCGTCCGCGGTGAAGGCCCACGGCCGCGGCCTCGGCATCCCCCACGCGGAGACCGGCCTCGTCGACACCTACCGACAGGGCCTGCGGCACATGCACAAAGTGGGAGAACCGCTGCGTGCCGACATCTGAGAAGCCGACACCGTGCGCCTCTCCGGACGCCGTCGCGCCGCACACGGGGCACATAGGCTGGTGTCCGTGACCTCAGTGGAGAAGGAACGCCCGCGCGCGCTGCTCGCCGGGGCTTCGCGGCGGTGGGTGCGGCTGCTGCCGTGGGGCGTGGCGTTCGTGCTGTGCGTCGCCCTGCTGCCCACCACCATCCAGGTGCTCACCGCCGACTACGGCATGAACGGCGGCCTCGCGAGCGCGCTGGCCATCGCGCAGACGGCGCCGCTGCTGCTCGCCGTCGTACGCCCGCTGCAGGCCTGGTACGTGATCTTCACCGCGGACGTGGCCGGGGCGCTCGCCCTGCTCACCGTCGACTTCGAAGAGCGGCTCCTGTGGCCGTTCCCGCCCATGGAGATCGTCGGGTACGTCGGCCTCTGCCTCGCCCTGGGCCTGCGCGAGCGGCGCCGGACGGTGCTGCTGGTGTGGCTGGCGACGGCGGGTGCGAACGTCGGCCTGGGGTTCGTCGCGCCCCACGGCTTCAGCGCCAAGGACATGCTGCTCACCATCCTCGGGGGCGTCGCGCTCCTGCTGGGCGGTGCGCTGCGCGAGCGGTACGAGGTGCAGCGCAGGCTGGTCGAGCAGGAGACGATCAGCGAGGCCGAGCGCGGCCGGCGGACGCTGCTGGAGGAACGCGCCCGCATCGCGCGCGAGCTGCACGACGTGGTGGCGCACCACATGTCCGTCATCACGGTGCAGGCGGACACGGCGGAGTACCGCCTCGACAGGATGCCGCCGGACGTGCGGGAGGAGTTCACGTCCATCGCGGCGACCGCGCGGGAGTCGCTCGGCGAGATGCGACGGCTCCTCGGTGTGCTGCGGAACGAGGAGGCGCACGGCGAGCTCGTGCCCCAGCCGGGCCTGACGCAGATCGGGCAGTTGGTGGAAGCGACGGCGAGGGCCGGCGGGACGGTGGCGTTCACCCCCTGCGACGCCGAGGTGCCCGAGGCGGTGGGTCTCTCGGCGTACCGGATCGTCCAGGAGGCCCTCGCGAACGTCGTGCGGCACGCGCCGGGTGCCCCGACGCACGTGTCGCTGTCGGTGTCGGAGGACGGGGATCGGCTCACCGTCCTGGTCGTCAACGGCCCGCCGCCGGAGCCGCCCGCCGGACCGCTGGAGGTGGGCGGCACCGGGCACGGCCTCGTCGGCATGCGCGAGCGGGTGCGGCTCCTCAACGGCACCCTCGACGTGGGGCCGCTGCCCGACGGCGGGTTCCGGGTCGCCGCCCAACTTCCCCTGCTTGGAGAGGACTTCACGTGACGACGCGCGTCATCATCGTCGACGACCAGGCCATGGTGCGGGCCGGCTTCGCCGCGCTGCTGGCCGCCCAGAGCGACATCGACGTGGTGGGCGAGGCCCCCGATGGTGCCCAGGGCGTCGAGCTGGGCCGACGCACCCGTCCCGACGTCGTGCTGATGGACGTGCGGATGCCCGAGATGGACGGCCTCGAGGCCGCGCGCCGTCTCCTCGCGCCCCCGCCGGGCGTGACGCACCGGCCGCGTGTTCTGATGCTCACCACGTTCGACGTCGACGACTACGTCTACGAGGCGCTGCGGGCGGGCGCGAGCGGCTTCCTGCTGAAGGACGCGCCGCCGGCCGACCTCATCGCGGCGGTACGGGTCGTGGCCTCGGGCGACGCGCTGCTCGCCCCTTCCGTGACGCGCCGTCTGATCGCGGACTTCGCGCGGCAACGGCCCGCCCGGGGCAAGCCGACGCTGCGGCTCAAGGCGCTGACGGAGCGCGAGACCGAGGTCCTCACGCTGGTGGCCCGCGGCCGGTCCAACACGGAGATCGCCCAGACCCTGGTGCTGGCCGAGCAGACGGTGAAGACGCACGTGAGCCGCGTCCTCACCAAGCTCGACCTGCGCGACCGTGCCCAGGCGGTGGTCTTCGCGTACGAATCGGGACTGGTGGCCCCGGGCGAATAGGACAGCCGCCGAACCGGGAGCACGTCGCCATAGGCGGCGGAGGGGGCCTTCACCCCCTACCGCGGTAGCACCTCCACATTGGCTCCTGGGTATGACGCCCGGCGCGCAGCCGGTCCCGCACTCTTCACCCCGTCACACAAGTGCACGTATGAGGGAGACGGGACCATGAGGCTACGCAGGGGCAAGCGGCAGAAGGCGGGCAACCGGCCGGAGGTGGACGACCGGTCGGAGGCGTCCAACGGGCCGGAGGCGGACGGCCGTCCCGAGGTCCCGGCCGCCACGCCCGGTCTCGCCGTCGAGCTGCACGGGGTCCGGCGGC
>NZ_JACADT010000730.1:0-2897 GCF_013421635.1 Streptomyces sp. UH6
GCAGCGCCCAGTCGGAGTCCCGGTCGGAGTCCCGGTCGGAGTCCCGGTCGGAGTCCCGGTCCTCGTCCCGGACCTGGTACCGGCCCCGGTCCTGGTCCTGTGCCGCCGGCACCAGTACCACGCGGCCCGCGGGGTCGGTGAGCAGCACGGCCGCGGCCGTGAACGCCTTGGCCCGCACCGCGCGGCCGTCCGCGTGCGCCGCGGTGTCCAGCTCCTCGGCGGAGGCGGAGGAGAAGCCGGGCGGCGGCCGTCGGGACACGGGGACGCCCACCGGGGAACCGGGCTGGGGGAGACCTCCCTCGAGATGCGCGACCGTCCCCGCGGCCAGCGCCCGCAACCCGTACCGGAGACGGTTGCCGATCTGGACCGGGAGCAGGGCGAGCGCCTCGTCCGGAGGGAGCCAGTGCACGGCGACGATCTCACCGTCCGGGAACCCGATCGACGCCGCCTGCTCGTCGCTCAGCGGTCCGACCGTGAAGACGTGGACGTCCAGGGCCCGCCCGTAACTGCGGGCCGGGGTGCTGTCCACGGCGACCAGCCGGCCCACCGGCACATCCGTCAGTCCCAGCTCCTCCGCCAGTTCCCGGGCCGCGCCCCGGCGCGGCGACTCCTGCGCGTGGACCATCCCGCCGGGCAGGCCGTAGGGGGATCCGCCACCGTGGTCGTAGGAGTGCTCGGCCACCAGCACCCGGCCCCGCCCGTCGGTGATCAGGGCGGCCGCCGCCATCATCGGTGACGGCAGCAGCGCGAAGTGGTCCCGCAGGTCCACCGGCACGGCCCGGCCCTGGCGCAACTGCGCGGTGTACGAGCCCAGTGACGCCCGCAGCGCGGCCGCCACCCGGGGGCGCAGCGGCTCCGGCAGCCTGCTCAGCGCCTCCCGCTCGGGCACGTACTCGGCGGCGCGCAACTCCTCGCGCTGCAGGGAGAGTTCCTCCAGCGGCAGCGGGCCGCGCGGGTGCACCGCGTAGACACAGGCGACCTGGGAGCGGCCGTACACCTCCTTGGGCATGCTGTCGACCGCCAGCAGCCGCCCGACACGCGCGCCCCGGATGCCGAGCTCCTCGTGCAGCTCGCGCTCCAGGGCCGCCACCGGTTCCTCGTCGTCGACCATGCCGCCGGGCAGGTCCCAGCCCTCCTTGTAGGACGGGTCGACCAGCAGGATGCGACCGGCCTCGTCGCGGATCAGCGCGTCCGCCGCCATCACCGGCGCGGGGTGTACGGCCAGATATGCCGAGAGGTCGGCCGGATCGGCCGCGGGCTGGGTCACCGCCACGGAGAATCCTCCACCGGACGCCGCATACCGCCTCCTCGCTTCGAACGAATGTGTGCTCACCTGGAGCAACGAGAGGAGTGACCGTGCGTAACGGCTGGTTTCGGACGTTCTCACCGGGGCTCGGCGAAGCGTGTCCCCCCGGCCGTCTCCCGGCCGACCGGCCCCGGACCGGCCGCCTCGTCTCCGGCCGCGTCCTGGCCGTCGAGCGCCGCGACGATCCAGGACCGCGAGTCGGCCGGGTCGATCACCGCGTCGATCTCCAGCGCGGCCGCCGCGTTCACCGCCTTGCCCTGCTCGTGGAGTTCGGCCACCCGCGCCTCGAAGGCCCTCGCCCGCTCGGCCGGGTCCGCGATCGCCTCCAGCTCCCGCCGGAAGCCCAGCCGGACCGCCCCCTCCAGGCCCATCCCGCCGAACTCCCCGCTCGGCCAGGCCGCGGTCGCCACCGGAGCCCGGGTGGAGCCGCCCAGCATCGCCATCGCGCCCAGCCCGTACGCCTTGCGCAGCACCAGACCCACCAACGGCACCCGCAGGCGGGCGCCGACGACGAACAGCCGTGAGAAGTGCCGCACGGTGGCGGTGCGTTCGGCGTCGGGACCGACCATGAACCCCGGGGTGTCGCAGAGGGACACGACGGGCAGCCCGAAGGCGTCGCACAACTGGAGGAAACCGGCCGCCTTGTCGGCCGCGTCGCGGTCGATCGCGCCGCCCAGGTGGCCCGGGTTGCTCGCCAGGAGCCCCAGCGGCCGTCCCTCCACCCGCACCAGGCAGGTCAGGATCCCCACCCCGTACCCCGGTCGCAGCTCCAGCACCGAACCGGTGTCCGCCAGACCGCGCACCGCCGCACGGACGTCGTAGGCCCGGCGCCGGTTCTCCGGCACCACCCGTCGCAGCACCCGGGCGTCCGGGGCCTCCCAGTCGTCGACCGGACCCCGGAAGTACGACAGGTAGCGGCGGGCGGTCCGGACCGCCTCCGCCTCGTCGGCGACCGCGACGTCGACCACCCCGTTCGGCACCTGGACCGAGAGCGGACCGACCTCCTCGGGACGGTACCTCCCGAGTCCGCCGCCCTCGATCATCGCCGGGCCGCCCATGCCGATGGTGGCCTCCGGCGTCGCGATCACCACGTCGCAGCAGCCCAGCAGCGCCGCGTTCCCGGCGAAGCAGCGGCCCGAGGCGATGCCCACCAGGGGCACCCGGCCGCTGAGCCGGCCCATGCTGTGGAACGTGGTCACGTTCAGGCCCGCCACCGCCGTCGAGTCGGTGTCCCCCGGCCGCCCGCCGCCGCCCTCGGCGAACAGGACGACGGGCAGCCGCCGCCGGCCGGCCAGCTCCAGCATGCGGTCCGTCTTGTGGTGGTTGTTCATGCCCTGCGTGCCGGCCAGCACCGTGTAGTCGTACGACATCACCACGCACGTCCGGCCGTCGATCCGCCCGGTGCCGGTCACCATGCCGTCCGCCGGGGTGGAGCGGACCAGGTCGTCCAGGGTGCGCCGCCGCCGCTGGGCGGCCAGGGCCAGCGCGCCGAACTCGGCGAAGGTGCCCTCGTCGCACAGGTCGGCGACGTTCTCGCGGGCCGTCCTGCGCCCCTGCGCGTGCCGCTTCGCCACCGCCCCGGGCCGGTTCT
>NZ_JACADT010000731.1:0-2882 GCF_013421635.1 Streptomyces sp. UH6
GCCGGGACGCCGCGTAGTCGCTGACCGCGCAGGGACGCAGCAGCACCGCCGCCCGGCCGCCCAGCCCGGTGCCCGAGGAGACGACCAGGGAGCGCAGCGCGGCGGTGCGGGTGCCGCTGAGCTCGCTGATCCGGATCTGCGGCCGCGCGGACTCCACCAGCCCGCCGAAGACGACCGGCAGTCCGCTGCCGCGGCTCAGCCGGGTCAGCGCGGCCCTCATCGCGGCGGAGGCCGCGTCGTCCCCGTCGACCGCGGCCCGTGTCCCTTCCCTCGGCACGACTCGCCCCGCCCTTCGTCGTCTTCCGCGTCTTGCGCCGTACCCCCGTTCGGGGGTGGTGAGATCCGTGTCACGGATTACACGATGGCGGGGAGCCGCCCGGCAATGGTGCCGCGACCAGTTCCAGGAGGAGCCCATGACCACCCGGACCCCGGCCGAGCCGTCGTACACCCACGGCACCGGCACGACACCGCTGCTCGGCGACACCGTCGGCGCGAACCTGTACCGGACCGTCGCCCGCCACCCGGACCGCGAGGCCCTGGTGGACGTGGCGTCCGGGCGCCGCTGGACCTACGCCGAGTTCGGCGCCGCCGTCGACGAGGTGGCCCGGGGGCTGCTCGCCCTGGGCGTGGTCACGGGCGACCGGGTCGGCATCTGGGCGGTCAACTGCCCGGAGTGGGTGATGGTCCAGTACGCGACCGCCCGGATCGGGGCGATCATGGTGAACATCAACCCCGCCTACCGCACCCACGAGCTGGAGTACGTCCTCGGCCAGTCCGGCGTCTCGGTGCTGATCTCCTCGCTCGCGCACCGCGGCAGCGACTACCGGGCGATGGTGGAGGAGGTCGCGGGAGCCTGTCCGGGGCTGCGGGAGGCCGTCTACATCGGCGACCCCACCTGGGACGCCCTCACCGCCGGGGCCGCCTCCGTGCCCGCGGGACGGCCGGCGGAGATCGAGGCCGGACTGAGCTGCGACGACCCGGTGAACATCCAGTACACCTCGGGCACCACCGGCTTCCCCAAGGGCGCCACCCTCTCGCACCACAACATCCTCAACAACGGCTACTGGGTGGGCCGGACGATCGGC
Organism: Streptomyces sp. UH6; assembly: GCF_013421635.1. Taxonomy (NCBI): domain Bacteria; kingdom Bacillati; phylum Actinomycetota; class Actinomycetes; order Kitasatosporales; family Streptomycetaceae; genus Streptomyces; species Streptomyces sp. UH6. Next base: position 1,086 of record NZ_JACADT010000731.1, read on the forward strand.
TACGGCGAACAGGACCGCATCTGCGTCCCGGTCCCCTTCTACCACTGCTTCGGCATGGTCATGGCGAACCTGGCGGCGACCTCGCACGGCGCCTGCATCGTGATCCCCGCTCCCGCCTTCGACGCGGCGGCCACCCTGCGGGCCGTCCAGGAGGAGCGCTGCACCTCCCTGTACGGGGTGCCGACCATGTTCATCGCCGAGCTCGCCCTCCCCGACTTCGCCTCCTACGACCTGTCCAGCCTGCGCACCGGCATCATGGCGGGCTCGCCCTGCCCGGTGGAGGTGATGAAGCGCGTGGTCACCGAGATGCACATGGCGCAGGTGTCCATCTGCTACGGCATGACCGAGACCTCGCCGGTCTCCCTCCAGACCCGGATGGACGACGACCTCGAGCACCGCACCGCCACCGTCGGCCGGGCGCTGCCGCACATCGAGGTGAAGGTCGTCGACCCGGCGACCGGGGTGACGGTGCCCCGGGGCGTGACCGGCGAACTCCGGACCCGCGGGTACAGCGTGATGCTCGGCTACTGGGACGACCCCGCGCGGACCGCCGAGGCGATCGACGCCGCCCGCTGGATGCACACCGGGGACCTGGCCGTGATGCGCGAGGACGGCTACGTGGAGATCGTCGGCCGCATCAAGGACATGATCATCCGCGGTGGCGAGAACATCTACCCCCGGGAGATCGAGGAGTTCCTGTACGCCCACCCCAAGGTCTCCGACGTCCAGGTCGTCGGGGTGCCGCACGAGCGGTACGGCGAGGAGGTGCTCGCCTGCGTGATCCCCCGCGACCCCGCGGACCCGCCGACCCTGGAGGAGGTGCGGGCGTTCTGCGAGGGCCGGCTGGCGCACTACAAGGTCCCCAGCCGGCTGGCCGTGCTGGACGCCTTCCCGATGACGGTCTCCGGCAAGGTCCGCAAGGTCGAACTGCGCGAGACGCACGCCTGACCGGGGCCTGGGCGGCAGGTCACGGTTCGGCGGCCTCGCCGTGAGCGCTCCCGGCGGCGGCCGCCGCAGCGCCTATCCTGGTCCGCGCCGGGCGACCGGCGAGCCATGGGCGAGGGAGCCCGCGGACGCAGACAAGGAGCCCACCGTTGCCCGAGCAGACCATGGGACCCCGGCCGACGCTCGAGGCTGTCGCGGAACGCGCCGGGGTGTCCCGGGCGACGGTCTCCCGGGTGGTCAACGGCGGCGCCGGGGTGCGTCCGCCGCTCGTCGACAAGGTGCGCAAGGCCGTCGAGGAACTGGGGTACGTCCCGAACCACGCGGCCCGGTCCCTGGTGACCCGGCGTACCGGCGCGGTCGCCGTGATCATCGCGGAGCCCGAGTTCCGGGTGTTCTCCGACCCGTTCTTCGAGCAGAAGATCCGCGGGATCAGCCGTGAACTCAGCGTGCACGAGACCCAGTTGGTGCTGCTGTGGGTGGAGGACGCCGGGGACCACGAGCGGATCGCCCGCTACCTGGAGGGCGGCCACGTGGACGGGGCACTCGCCTTCTCCCTGCACAAGGACGACCGGCTGGCGGCCCTGATAGCCCGCACCCGGATACCCGCGGTCTTCGGCGGCCGCCCGGCGGCGGGGCCCGGGCCCACCGCGCCGTTCGTCGACTGCGACAACCGCGGCGGCGCCCGGGAGGCGGTGCGCCACATGGTGTCGCTGGGCCGCACCCGGATCGCGCACATCGCCGGGCCGCGCGACCAGTTCGCCGCCCTGGACCGGATCGACGGCTACCGGGACGTCCTGGTCGACGCCCCCGAATCATTGTTGTGCCAGGGCGACTTCACCGAGGAGAGCGGCG
>NZ_JACADT010000732.1:0-2879 GCF_013421635.1 Streptomyces sp. UH6
CCGCCCGCCGCCACGACCCGCTCCACATAGGCATCGAAGTACCCGGCGCCGGCCTCGGGCGGCACGTGGACGCCCGCCGTCAGCAGCAGCTCACCGCCCAGCAGATACGGAAGGGGATCGGCCAGCTCCGAGGCCTGCGCCCAGTGCACGTCGCCCTCGCACGGCCCGGCGAGACGGACCAGCCCCAGATCGGTCCGCGCCAGCAGCGCGGAGAGCGGCACCGGGGGAGTGCGCGGCACCGGGGGAGTGGGCGGCACCGGGGGAGTGGGCGCCGGCCCGGAGGGCCCGGGCGGGGACGGGGCGGACGGCATGGTGGACGTTTCCTCCGATCCTCGCCACTGGAATGGAGGAAACGTACACTTCGCAGCCGCCCGGGGGCCATCTAGGGTCGGTCCCCGGTGCGCTCCGCGCGGTGACCCCGGCGCCACGTACCCTCGGAACCGGAGAAAGAAGGGCATCACCTCCATGACCTCCATGAACAACGGCACGACGCCCCGCGGCCCCGTCGACTCCTCGCGGATCCCGCGGTACGCGGGGCCGGCGACCTTCGCCCGGCTGCCGCGCCTGGACGAGGTGGGCACGGCCGACGTGGCGGTGATCGGCGTCCCCTTCGACTCGGGCGTCTCCTACCGGCCCGGCGCCCGGTTCGGCGGCAACGCCATCCGTGAGGCGTCCCGGCTGTTGCGCCCCTACAACCCGGCCCAGGACGCGTCGCCCTTCGCGCTGGCGCAGGTCGCGGACGGCGGGGACATCGCGGTCAACCCGTTCAACATCGACGAGGCGGTCGAGACGGTCGAGGCCGCGGCGGACGACCTGCTGAGCACCGGGGCCCGCCTGATGACGCTCGGCGGCGACCACACCATCGCGCTGCCGCTGCTGCGGTCGGTGGCGAGGAAGCACGGCCCCGTCGCGCTGCTCCACTTCGACGCCCACCTGGACACCTGGGACACCTACTTCGGCGCCGAGTACACGCACGGCACGCCCTTCCGCCGGGCGGTGGAGGAGGGCATCCTCGACACCTCGGCGCTCTCCCACGTCGGCACCCGCGGGCCGCTGTACGGCAAGCAGGACCTGAAGGACGACGAGAAGATGGGCTTCGGCATCGTCACCTCGGCGGACGTCTACCGCCGGGGGGCCGACGAGGTGGCCGACCAGCTGCGGCAGCGCATCGGGGACCGGCCGCTGTACATCTCCATCGACATCGACTGCCTGGACCCGGCCCACGCCCCCGGCACCGGCACCCCCGAGGCGGGCGGCATGACCTCCAGGGAACTGCTGGAGATCCTGCGCGGCCTGGCCGACTGCAACCTGGTCTCCGCGGACGTGGTCGAGGTCGCCCCGGCGTACGACCACGCGGAGATCACCTCCGTCGCCGCCTCCCACACCGCCTACGAACTCACCACCCTCATGTCCCGTCAGATCGCGAAAGCCCGAACGCAGTGACCCACGACCACGACCTGGTGCTCCGCCCGACCGCCGCGCAGACGGAGGCGGCGCTCAACCCCCCTGCCGGCCGCCACGGCGGAGACCTGGTCGTGGAGACGCTCGCGGGACTCGGCGCCACCACCGTCTTCGGCGTGCCCGGACAGCACGTCCTGCCCGTCCTCGACGCGCTGCGCCGCTCCGGCCTGCGGTACGTCGGCCTGCGCGTGGAGAACAACGCGGGGTTCGCGGCGGACGCCTACGGGCGGATCACCGGCGAGGCGGCCACCCTGCTGCTGTCCACCGGACCCGGCGCGCTGACCTCGCTGGCCGCGCTCCAGGAGGCCGCCGCCGCCTCCGCGCCGGTGCTGGCCATCAGCGGCCAGATCGCCTCCACCGGGCTCGGTGGCCGCCGTCGCGGCCACCTCCACGAACTGGAGGACCAGGCCGCCTCGTTCCGAGGGGTCGTCAAGTCGGTGCACACCGCGCGCACCGCGTCGCAGATCCCCTCGGCGATCGCGGAGGCGTGGCGTTCGGCGCTGACCGTGCCGTTCGGGCCCGTGTGGGTGGAGATCCCGCAGGACGTGCTGGCGGAACCGGCACGCCTTCCCCAGGTCACCGCCGTGGACGCCACACCGGAGGAACTGCCGCCGAGGCCGGAACTGACCGCCGTCGCCGCGGACCTGCTGGCGCGCGCCGAACGCCCGGTGATCGTCGCGGGCGGCGGGGTGATCCGGTCGGACGCCTCCGGCAAACTGCGCACGCTCGCGGAGAAGCTGGCGGTCCCGGTCGTCACCACCTTCGGCGGCAAGGGCGCGTTCCCCTGGAACCACCCGCTCTCGCTGCGGTCGTGGCTGGAGGACCGGCACACCACCGACTTCCTGGAGGACGCCGACGTCCTGCTGGTCGTCGGCTCCGGGCTGGGTGAACTCTCCTCCAACTACCACACCTTCCGGCCCCGCGGCACCATCGTCCAGATCGACGCGGACGCCGGGAAGCTGGAGGCCAACCACGCCGCGCTCGGCATCCACGCGGACGCGCGGCTCGCCCTCCAGGCGCTGCTGGAGACGCTGGAACCGGTCCCGGCCGCGGCACCGGAGAAGACCGAGGCCGCTGCCGGGCGGGCGCGTGCGCTCCTCGACCGGGTCGGCGCGCGGATCGCGGAGCAGGGACTCGAGCTGGAGCAGGAGCTGCTGGCGTCGGTGCGGGCGGCGCTGCCGGCCGCCTCACCGTCGTTCTGGGACATGACCGTCCTGTCCTACTGGGCGTGGTCGGCGTTCGACGCCCGGCGTCCCAACACCCTGCACTCGGCGCAGGGCGCGGGGGGCCTCGGGTACGCCCTGCCCGCCGCGCTGGGCGCCGCGGTCGCCGAGCCCGGGCAGCCGGTGCTGGCGGTCTCCGGCGACGGGGGCGCGCTCTACTCCGTCGCCGAACTGGCGACGGCGCGTCAGCACGGG
>NZ_JACADT010000733.1:0-2874 GCF_013421635.1 Streptomyces sp. UH6
GCGTGCCGGGACGCGGAGGCGATGTGCAGGGTGCTGTTGTCCGGGCTCAGGGCGACCGCGACCGCGGGCGACTGCATCAAGGTGGCCGCGCCGCTCGCGGCCGCCTCGGCGAACGAACAGCCGTCCCTAGCCCCGTAGACCGCCAGGGTGCTGCTGTTCAGCGCCGCCACCCGCGCCGCGAGCCGCTCCGCCCGGCGGCGGGCCCGGGCGTAGCGCAGCGCGGCGGTGACCGTCGCCAGCAGCTCGTCCGGGGCGATCGGGTCCGTGAGGTAGGCGTCCGCGCCCCGGTGCAGGCCCTGGGTGCGGTCGCTCACCTCGATGGCGTGCGCCGAGATGTGGATGACCGGCAGCGAGGCGGTCCGCGGATCCGCCTTGATCTGCTCGCAGACCTCGAAGCCGCTCATGTCGGGCAGCTTCACGTCGACGACCGCCAGCTCCGGCAGCTCCCCGTCGGGGGAGCCGGCGAGCAGGGCCAGGCCCTCCGCGCCGTCGGCGGCCTCCACCACCGTGTGGCCGGCCCGGCGCAGCCAGCTGCTGATGATGTACCGCTTGGTGTCGTTGTCGTCGAGCACCATCACCTTGGCGACGGCGCTGTCCTGCTGGAGACAGGGGCTCACGGCCATGGGTCCTTCCTGGTCGCCCCCTGTACCGCCGGTGTCGTGCGCCCTGCGAAGGCCGCCGTCAGCTGCGACAGCGACAGTGACGACTTGTCGAGCACCGCCCGCGCGTGGCGCAGCCGCTCGTGGTCCAGGCCGTCCCGGGACGCCGAGGTGATGACGACCACCGGGATGCCGCTGAGATCGGGGTCCCCGGCGAGTTCCGCCAGTACCGCGTACCCGTCCACGTCCGGCATGTTCAGGTCGAGGAGGACCGCGTCCGGCCGCTCCTCACGGACCGCCCGGCTCGCCCGGTCGCCCCGGTCCACCTCCACGACCCGCTCCGCCAACTGGTCGAGCAGCGGCCGGATCCTGGCGCGGAAGACGTCGTCGTCGTCGACGGTCACCAGGACGGTGACCAACGGGCCGCCCGCCGCGCCGGGCTCCTCGCGGCGGGGCTCCACCGGCAGGCGCACGGTGACCCGGGTGCCCTTCCCCGGTGTGCTGGACAGGCTCAGCGTGCCCCCCAGCAGCTCGGTCAGCCGGCGCGCGTAGGGCAGTCCCAGGCCGGTGCCCGAACGGCCCCGCTGGTGCGGACCCCGGACCTGGTAGAACTCCTCGAAGATCTGCTGCTGTTCCTCCTCGGGTATGCCCACGCCGGTGTCGGTCACGGTGAACACCACCTCGCCGTTGCCGTCCCCGCCTCCGGCCTCGGTGGCGACGTCCAGCCGCACCGTTCCGGCCTCGGTGAACTTCAGCGCGTTGGAGAGCAGGTTGCGCAGGACCCGGGTGAGCATCACGTCGTCGCTGACGATCTCCATCTCCGGCTCCGCCACCACCAGTTCCGCGTCGCCGTGCCGGGCGTACCCGCCCAGGGTGCCCCGCAACTGCCCGAGCAGCGCCCTCAGGTCGACCGGTCCGAAGCTGGGCTCCAGCCGGCCCGACTCGGCCTTGGCGACGTCCAGCAGCTCGTCCACGAGCGCCAGCAGCGTGGAACCCGAGGCGGAGATCAGCGACACCTGCCGGTGCTGCTCCTCGTTGAGCCGCTCCACGTCGAACTCCAGCAGCAGCCGCGCCAGGCCCACCACGGCGTTCACCGGGGTGCGCAGCTCGTGGCTGACGTTGGCCCAGAACCGGGTCTTGGCCTCGCTCGCCTCCCGCAACTGACGCGACTTCTCGTCGAGTTCGGCGTACAGGGCGACCACGCCCCGGTTGGTCTCCTCGAGTTCCTCGGAGAGCTCCGAGTACAGGGCCATCACCCCGCGGTTGGTCTCCTCCAGCTCCGCGTTGAGGCGGCGCAGTTCCTCCCGCTGCGCCCGCGACTCCTCCAGCGCCGCTATCAGGTCGACCGTCTGGGCACGCGCGTCCTCCACGGCGGTCGCACTCTTGTGGGTCCTGAGCGTCTCCCGCGTCCGCGCGACGACCTCGGCCGACGGCGCCCGCGCCCCGAGCGGCTGCTCGATGACGACGGTGCGCTCCACCCTGGCGTGCTCCAGCGTCACCAGCCGGGACGCCGCGAGCAGCGCCTCCTCGCCGGGACCCGGACCGTCCGTCCACAGCAGGGTGAACCGCAGGCTCTGGCGCCCCTCACCCACGAGGGCGAAGGAGACGGACAGCTCGCAGGAGCCCACCAGGTCACGGCCCAGCTCGCTCAGCGCGGTCGCCAGCCGGATCTGGTCCTGCGGCTCCACGCCGAGCGCCTCGGCCGCCGTCTTGCCGCTGCGGCGCAGCACGAAGACGTCCTGTTCGGTGGTGAGGGAGAGCGACACCAGCGGCACCGCCCCGCACGCCGCGGCCATGCTCACCACGAACCCTTCGCCACGACGACGCCGGCGTCGTCCCGGCGGACGCCCGCCTCGCGCAGCAGCTGGGCGGCGGCCACCAGCGGGGTGTGGTCGAGGAACCCGGGCATGCCCGAGGCCTGCCAGCGTTCGGTGAGACCGTCCGAGTGCATGATCACGGCACCGTCCGGCGGAAGGTCCTGGCGGACCGTCCGCAGGGTGGGCATCTGGTGCCCGACGATGCCGGGCGCGGACACCAGCGACCGGCGGATCCCGGTGGCGGGGTCGACGACGAAGGAGCTGATGTTCCCCACGCCGCAGAAGTACACGCTCCGGGAGGCCGGTTCGATCCGCGCCACGGCGACGGCTCCGCCGCGGCTGCCGCGCAGCGCCCTGTGCAGGTCGGCCAGCATCGTCGCCGGGTCCTCCGCCTTCGAGGCGCGGAAGGCCGTCACCGCCGCCTGCGCGGCACGTCCGGCGAGCGGCCCGTGTCCCAG
>NZ_JACADT010000734.1:0-2871 GCF_013421635.1 Streptomyces sp. UH6
CCGCCGCCGGCTCGCTGATGTTCGCCTTCCCGCTCGCCTTCGACTTCGGTGACAGCGGCGCCGTGATCGCCATGCTGGGCGTGCTGATCTGCTCCTGCGCCGCGGGGTGGGCCCTGGTGGCCGCCCGCAAGGTCGGTCAGCACTGGCCCGGCCTGCCCCCGCGGGGCTCCGGACGGCCCACCGACTGGCGGATCGCGCTGGCCTACGCGGTGGCGGTGACCGCCGTCGTCGCGCTCGCGGTCTGGCGCGTCGCCCGGCTCCGGTGACCATGGACACCGGCCGCCCGGGCGCGGCGGCCGACCCCGGTCCCCGCACGTCGTCGGGCCCGTTCAGGCCGTACGATCGAAGGATGAGCACGCGGATCGCCTTCCTCAAGGGCCACGGCACCGAGAACGACTTCGTGATCGTGCCCGACCCCGAGAACGCCGTGGACCTGCCTCCCGCCGCCGTCGCCGCGCTGTGCGACCGCCGGGCGGGGATCGGCGGCGACGGGCTGCTGCACGTGGTGCGGTCGGCCGCCCACCCGGAGGCCCGGGAGATGGCCGGCGAGGCCGAATGGTTCATGGACTACCGCAACGGCGACGGCTCGGTCGCGGAGATGTGCGGCAACGGCGTCCGCGTCTTCGCCCGGTACCTCCAGCACGCGGGCCTCGTCACGGCCGGTGAGGTCGCCGTGGCCACCCGGGGCGGCGTCAAGACCGTCCACCTGGCCAAGGACGGCGACGTCACCGTCCGCATGGGCCGCGCGGTGCTGCCCGAGGACGCGGTGACGGTCTCCGTCGACGGCCGCAGCTGGCCGGCGCGCAACGTCAACATGGGCAATCCGCACGCCGTCGCCTTCGTGGAGGACCTGGCGCACGCCGGGACCCTCCACACCCCGCCGCCGTACACGCCGGCCTCGGTCTACCCGGACGGGGTCAACGTCGAGTTCGTGGTCGACCGCGGCCCGCGCCACGTCGCCATGCGGGTGCACGAGCGCGGCTCCGGCGAGACCCGTTCCTGCGGCACCGGCGCCTGCGCCGTGGCCGTCGCCGCCGCCCGCCGGGACGGCGCCGACCCGTCCGTCGCCGGAACCCCCGTGACGTACACCGTGGACCTGCCGGGCGGCCGGCTGGTGATCACCGAGCATCCGGACGGCGAGGTCGAGATGACCGGCCCGGCGGAGATCGTCGCCGAGGGCGCCGTCGACGCCGACTGGCTGGAGCGCGCCGTCGCCACGAAGACCCCGGTGGTGCGGAACGTATGAAACCGGGCGGAAGGGAGCGGGTCGGGGTCGTGGGACCCTCCGCCGCGCGCGCGGTGGAACGCCACGCCGCGACGCCCGCCCCCTTCGCTCGAACGGGTGATCCCGTTCACGCTCGGCGAGAGGCGGTGAACGGCACGTGATGGGCTCGATAGCATCAAGCACCGGTCCGGACGGGGGACCGACACCGCACCCCTGGCCGTGTCGCCTCTCGGGGTCCCCGTCCGCCGGTCGACGCAGCCGGAGGTGCCGATGAGCGCGGAGGCCACGAACGCCGCGACCCCAGGGGCCGTGACGCCCGTTCCCCAGAGTCCGCCGGCTCCCCGTCGGCGGTCCCGGTCCCGACTGGACCTGAGACGGCTCGGCCGGGCGGCCCTGCTCGGCCCGACGGGCCGCGACCGGTTGCCCGACGCCATCAGCCATGTCGCCGAGGCCCATCGGGCGCACTTCCCGGACGCCGACCTCGAACCGCTGCGCCGCGCCTACGTGCTGGCCGAGTCCTCGCACCGCGGACAGATGCGCAAGAGCGGCGAGCCCTACATCACGCACCCCCTCGCGGTGACCCTGATCCTCGCCGAACTCGGCGCGGAGACGACGACGTTGACCGCCTCGCTGCTGCACGACACGGTCGAGGACACCGCCGTCACGCTGGAGCAGGTGCGCAACGGGTTCGGCGAGGAGGTCTCCTACCTGGTCGACGGCGTCACCAAGCTGGAGAAGGTCGACTACGGCGCGGCCGCCGAGCCGGAGACCTTCCGCAAGATGCTGGTCGCCACCGGCAACGACGTCCGCGTGATGTCGATCAAACTCGCCGACCGGCTGCACAACATGCGCACGCTCGGCGTGATGCGGCGCGAGAAGCAGGAGCGCATCGCGCGCATCACCCACGAGGTGCTGATCCCGCTCGCCGAACGACTCGGCGTACAGGTGCTCAAGACCGAACTGGAGGACCTGGTCTTCGCCGTCCTCCACCCCGAGGAGCACCGGCACACCCAGGAACTGATCTCCGCCAACACGGCATGCGGTGACGACCCGTTGGCCGAGATGGCCGAGTCGGTGCGTTCGGTGCTGCGGGAGGCCGGCATCGCCGCGGAGGTCGTCATCCGGCCCCGGCACTCCGTCTCCGTCCACCGTGTCTCGCGCAAACGCGGGCAGTTGCGGGGAACGGACTTCGGACGACTCCTGGTCCTGGTGAACGAGGACGCCGACTGTTACGGCGTGCTCGGTGAACTCCACACCTGTTTCACGCCGGTCGTCTCGGAGTTCAAGGACTTCATCGCCGTCCCGAAGTTCAACCTCTACCAGTCGCTGCACACCGCGGTCGCCCGGGAGGACGGTCAGGTCACCGAGGTCCTCATCCGCACGCACCGGATGCACAAGGTCGCCGAGGCCGGTGTGATCGCGCTGGGCAACCCGAACGTGGCGCCGCCCGGCACGGACGAGCAGGGCGAGGGCGCCGAGCGCGAGCGGCCCGACGGGGAGCGCGCCGACCCGACCCGGCCCGGCTGGCTCTCCCGGCTGCTCGCCTGGCAGGCCGCCGCCCCCGACACCGACATCTTCTGGTCCACGCTCCGTCAGGACCTCGCCCAGGACCGCGAGATCACCGTCTTCCGCGCCGACGGCGGCGC
>NZ_JACADT010000735.1:0-2866 GCF_013421635.1 Streptomyces sp. UH6
CGCCGGCCACCGCCTCGGTGAGCGCCTTGACCAGGCCGTCGCCCGCCGCCCCTTCGGGGACCAGCGCGAAGCCCGGCTTGGTGCAGAACTGGCCCGTCCCCAGGGTCGCCGACGCGGCGAGCCCGGTCCCGATCTCCTCCCCGCGCTCGGCCGCGGCGGCCTCGGTGACCAGGACCGGGTTGAGGCTGCCGAGTTCGCCGTGGAACGGGATGGGCACCTCCCGCGCGGCGGCCGCGTCGTACAGCGCCCTGCCGCCGCGTACCGATCCGGTGAACCCGGCGGCGGCGACCAGCGGGTGGCCGACGAGCGTGACGCCCGCCTCGAATCCGTGGACGAGGACGACGACGTCCTCGGGCAGGCCCTCCTCGGCCGCGGCCCGGCGCAGCAGCGACGCGCACAGCTCGGAGGTGGCCGGATGGTCCGGGTGGGCCTTGACGACGACGGGGCAGCCCGCGGCGAGGGCGCTGGCGGTGTCGCCGCCGGGCACGGAGAAGGCGAGCGGGAAGTTGCTGGCGCTGTACACGGCGACGACGCCGAGCGGCACCTTCCAGCGCCGCAGGTCGGGCCAGGGCGGGGTACGGGTGTCGTCGGCGTGGTCGATCCGCACGTCGAGGAAGCCGCCCTCCTCGACGATGTCGGCGAAGGCCCGCAACTGGGCCGTGGTGCGGGCGAGTTCGCCGGTCAGGCGGGGCGCGCCGAGGGCGGTCTCCGCGTCGGCCGTGCCCACCACCTCGCCCTGGGCCTCGTCCAGGAGACGGGCGGCGGTGCGCAGCAGGGCGGCCCGTGCGGGGCGGTCGGCCAGCGCCGCGCGGGCGTCGTGCGCGGCGCGTACGGCGCGGTCCACGTCCTCGGACGTGGCCTCCTGGGCGACCTGCTCCCGGCGCTTCCCGGTTCGGGGATCGACGCTCCAGACTGGTACTGCGGTCACGGTGGGGTTCCTCCGGTTCTCGCCGGTGCGCCCGTCCGCCGCGACGGCCGGGGACGACCGGTGTGCGTTCGCTATTCTGAACCGCATTCCTGTGTATGAATGACAGGAACTCTATTTGCGGGCGTTCGAAGGGGTCAAGGGGAATGCCGACTGCCGAGACGGGTGGCGCACAGGTCAAGTCCGCCGTGCGGACCGTGGAGTTGCTGGAGTACTTCGCCGGGCTCCCCGGCATGCACAGCCTGGCCGCCGTGCAGGAGGCCGTCGGGTATCCGAAGTCCAGCCTGTACATGCTGCTGCGCACCCTGGTCGAGCTGGGCTGGGTGGAGACGGACGCGACCGGCACGCGGTACGGCATCGGCGTGCGCGCGCTGCTGGTCGGGACCTCGTACATCGACGGGGACGAGGTGGTGGCGGCGGCGCGGCCGACCCTGGACCGGCTCTCCGACGACACCACGGAGACCATCCACCTCGCCCGCCTCGACGGCACCAACGTGGTCTACCTGTCCACCCGTCAGTCGCAGCACTACCTGCGGCCCTTCACCCGCATCGGCCGCCGTCTCCCGGCGCACGCCACCTCGCTCGGCAAGGCGCTGCTGGCCGCCCTCTCCGACGACCAGGTGCGCGAGCTGCTGCCGGAGACGCTGCCCGCGCTGACCGAGCACACCATCACCGACCGGGAGCGGCTGATCGAGGAGCTGCACCAGGTGCGCGAGCAGGGGTACGCGGTCGACCGGGAGGAGAACACGCTGGGGCTGCGGTGCTTCGGCACGGCGATCCCGTACCGCACCCCGGCGCGCGACGCGATCAGTTGCTCGGTGCCGGTGGCCCGGCTCACGTCCGCCCACGAACAGACCATCCTGGACGCGCTGTTCGACGCCCGGGACCGGCTCACGATGGCCACCCGCAGGCTCTGACGCCCGCCCGTGCCGCCCGGCCGTCCGTGCCGCCCGTGCCTCCGGGGTGCGCGCCGGCGGTCAGGCGGCCCGCCGCAGGGCGGCCCGCGCGTCCCAGTCGCCCAGGTACGCCCCGGGCGTGTGCGCGGCGGCCTCGGCGGCGGTGAGCCGGGGCCGGTTCTCCGGCACGGTGACCCTGGCGCCGGGTCCTCGGTTGGCGTACTCGCGGAACAGGAAGCTCTGCCACGGGTACTGCTCGCGCATGTTCGCGTACGGCGCGGCGGCGTCGGTCCCGGCGTCCAGGAAGCTGTCCCGGACGACGAGGCGCGGCCACGCGGTGGGGTCGCTGCTCGGCACCCAGGGCCGGGCGAGCTTGTAGGCGCCGTCGGGTGCCGCGCTGGTGAGGCGGCAGCGCACGGCGAGGAAGCCGTGCGGGGTCCCGGCGGCCGTGCTGGGCGCGAAGACGAAGCCGTAGGGGGTGAAGTCCACGGGCCGGTCGAGCGTGTGGAACTCGCCGCCCTCGTGGACGGCGGTGGCCCGCCCGAAGACGAAGTCGACGTCGCCCTCGGTGTAGCAGTGGTGGAAGTACTGCCGGGCGGTGAGCGTGCGGTGGCGCGTGTCGGTGAGCAGGGTGTCCTGGTGGCCGAGGAAGCGGCAGCGGTCGAACAGGCTCCGGTCGCCGAGCACCCGCAGCGCGACCGCCTGCTGCGCGGTGATCTCCGGGTGGTCGGCGCGCAGGAAGTCGTTGGCGAAGGTGAGGCGGCGGGCGGTGAACCCGTCGGGCGCGGCGGTGACGGTGGCGCTGCCGGAGGTGCCGTACGTGCCGGACCCGTCGGGTCGCGGCGTGCCGGAGGCGTTGTCGTACACGATCACGGTGTCACGCGGGTCGCCCGTGGAGCCGAGCAGGGTGAGGCCGGTCTTGGTCTCGGGGACGCCGACGGTCTCCCGGTACGTGCCGGGGGCGAGGACGACCGTCCAGGGCCGGTCCGGGTGGTCCGGGGTGGCGTCGACGGCGGCCTGGACGGTGGGGAGGTCACCGGTGCCG
>NZ_JACADT010000736.1:0-2863 GCF_013421635.1 Streptomyces sp. UH6
CCGCGCCGCGCCGTGATCGCCCGCGACGTCACCATCCCCTCCTCCAGCTGGGGCAACCGCCTGCTGCCGATCCACGACCCGCGCGACAACGTCTTCCCGCGCGGCGGCGGCATCGGCCAGGGCCTCGGCATGGGCATCGGCGCCGCCCTCGCCCACCCCGAGCGGCCCACCGTCGTCATCGCCGGCGACGGAGGCCTCGCCGTCCACCTCGGCGAACTCCTCACCCTGGCGCAGGAGCGGCCCCGCCTCACCCTGGTCGTCTTCAACGACGGCGGCTACGGCGTGCTCCGCAACATGCAGGACGCGCACTTCGACCGCCGCTCCGGCGTCGACCTCGCCACCCCCGACTTCGCGCTGCTGGCCCGCGCCGCCGGGCTGCCCTACGCCCGGATCGCCTCCGAGGCCAACGCCGGACCCGTCATCAAGGAAGCCGTCGACAGCGACGGCCCCACCCTGGTCGAGGTCGACCTCACCGCCCTCGGCCCGATGAAGAACCCGTTCACCCCGCCGGTCTCCATCCCCGGCCAGAACCAGTAGAAGGAGGACGGCCGTGAGCGACACGACGCAGGAGACGCGGATCGACCTTCTCGTGCACCGGACCACCTGGGAGGCCGACGATGTCCTGTCGGTCGACCTCGTCCACCCGGAGGGCAAGCCCCTGCCGGCCTGGACCCCCGGCGCGCACATCGACGTCCACCTCGGCGGTCTGATCCGCCAGTACAGCCTGTGCGGCGACCCCGCCGACACCGGCCGGTACCGGATCGGCGTGCTCAAGGAGCCGACGTCGCGCGGCGGTTCGGCCCACGTGCACACCAAGCTGCGCCCCGGGCAGACGGTCACCGTCAAGGGCCCGCGCAACCACTTCGCTCTGGACGACGCCCCGTCGTACCTCTTCGTGGCCGGCGGCATCGGCATCACCCCGATCCTCGCCCAGGCCCGCGAGGCCACCGCGCGCGGCCGGAGCTGGAAGCTGTGGCACGGCGGCCGGCAGCGCTCCTCGATGGCCTTCGGCGCCGAACTCCGCGCGCTGGGCGGCCCGGTGGCCTTCCACCCGCAGGACGAGAAGGGCCACCTCGACCTGCCGGCCATCCTCGCCGAGGCCCAGGCCGACCCGGGCGCCCTCGTGTACTGCTGCGGCCCCGAACCGCTGCTCGCCGCGATCGAGGCGGCCTGCGAGGAGCGCGGCCTGCGCGACAGGCTGCGCGTCGAGCGGTTCGCCGCGGTGAAGGCGCCCGCCCCGGAGGGCGGCGAGAAGACCTTCGAGGTCGAGTGCGCCCGCTCCGGCGCCACCGTCACCGTGGGGCCCGAGGAGTCCATCGTCGACGCCCTGGAGAACGCCGGCGTCGCCGTGGAGACCTCCTGCCGCGACGGCATCTGCGGCACCTGCGAGACCCGCGTCCTCGACGGCACGCCCGACCACCGGGACATGCTGCTCAGTTCCGACGAACAGGCCGCGGGCGCCTCGATGATGATCTGCGTCTCGCGCTGCGCCTCCGCCCGCCTGGTCCTCGACCTCTGACGCCCCTTCCTCACCGGAGAAGAACATGAGCCGTTACGTGGTGGTGCACCAGACCCGCACCCACGAACCCACCGACTACGAGCGCAAGCTCGCCGGCGCCCTCGAAGAAGTCTACGCCCGGCACGGCCACGACCTCGCCGACGTCGTCGCGGGCCTCAACCGCAGCAGCGTGTACCCGCCGGACGGCGACGCCTGGACCGAGGAGTCGTTCCGGGCCGAGATGAAGCGACTGGGAGCGTGACGACGACCATGACGAGCACCGTGACGACGACCACGACGGGCGCGAACCCCGCCGTCGAGGAGCTGGCCGAGCGGATCCACGCGACGGGCCTGCGCAACCAGTGGTACCCGGTCCTGCCCTCCGACCAGGTCGCGGCCGGCTCCATGAAGCGCGTGACCCGCTGGAACGAGCCCTGGCTGCTGTTCCGCCGCCCCTCCGGCGAGCTGCACATGATCGCCGACCGCTGCCCGCACCGCAGCGCCCCGCTCTCCCTCGGCCAGCACCTCGGCGACCGGGTCGCCTGCCTGTACCACGGCGTCCAGGTCGACGGCACCGGCACCGTCGTCTCGGTGCCCGGCCTGCCCGGCTGCAACCTGGAGGGCAAGCAGCTGGTGCGTTCTCTGCCGGTGCAGGAGCACTGCGGCGCGATCTTCGCCTACTGGGGCGACGAGCAGCACCCTGAGCCGCCGGAGCTGGTCCTGCCCGACCGGCTGAGCGACCCGGAGACCGCGCACTTCCTCAACTACGCCGAGTGGGGCGCCCCGTGGCGCTTCTACATCGACAACGTGCTCGACCCCATGCACGGGGCCTTCCTGCACGGCCACTCCCACTCCATGTCGGGCGGCGCCAAGTCGGCCCGCTTCCGCATCCGGGAGACCGGGCGCGGCTTCTTCTTCGAGAAGACCGACCAGGTCGGCGTGAACTTCGACTGGGTCGAGTTCGGCCGCACCGGCGTCGACTGGGTCGACCTGGAGATCCCCTACCAGCCCTACGCCGGGCCGGGCGGCGCCTTCGGCATCGTCGGCATGGTCGTGCCGGTCACCGACACCGAGTGCGCGGTCTTCCACTGGCGCACCCGCAAGGTCCAGGGCTGGGAGCGCGACTCCTGGCGCTTCCTGTACCGGATGACGCTGGAGGAGCGCCACCACGAGGTGCTGGAACAGGACCGCGTCATGCTGGAGGGCATGCCGGCCGACGGCGACGTGGGCGAGAACCTCTACCAGCACGACCTCGGCGTGGTCCGCATCCGCCGCCTCTACCGCAGCGACGCCACCCGCCAGGCCCAGGCCCTCACGACGGGCTGACCGCCCGCGCGCGAGCCGCACCGAGCCCCCGAAGCCGCC
>NZ_JACADT010000737.1:0-2858 GCF_013421635.1 Streptomyces sp. UH6
GCTACCGGAACGTCCTGATCGACCACGCCTGCGCCGGGCCGGGCCTCCCCGCGGACGTGGTCACCGAGGCCCGCCGTCTCCAGGGCCGCTGAGCGGCGCGGGCATTCCGAGCACGGCCCTCCCGGCGCCGGCCGTCCGCCGCTCCCTACGCCGCCGCGGGCGCGACGTTCTGGTTCCGGTGGAAGAGGTTCTCCGGGTCGTAGGCGCGCTTCACCGCGGCCAACCGGTCGTAGTGGCTCCGGTAGGTCGCCTGGACCCGCTCCGTGCCCTCGTGCTCGCCGATGAAGTTCACGTAGCCGCCACCCATCGAGTACGGGTGCAGCGCCTCCCAGTAGTCGGTGCACCACTGCCGCAGCGCCCCCGCGTTGGCCGGATCGGGGTCGATGCCGGCGAACACGCCGGACCAGACGGCGTCCCGGTAGGCCCAGGCCGTGTCGTCGGCGCCCACCCGGTGGGCCGCGCCGTCGATCGGGTACAGGTGCATCGTCGACAGGCCCGAGGGCAGGTCCTCCCCGAACCTCTGGTGGATCTCCACGGCGTCGTCCGGGATGCTGTCGAAGAAGTCACCCCTCCAGTACCACTGCAACCCCTTGGGGAGCAGCGCGTCGAACATGCTCTGCAGAGCGGGCAGCGGCATGGGCGCGGTGAAGTGGAAGGCGGGAGGCGCCGGTTCGCCCACCGAGGCGAGCAACTGGTCCAGACGGTCGCCCTCCTGCTCCCCGGCCCAGCACCAGACCACGGCGGAGACGGTCTGCCCGTACATCTCCTCGGGGAACGGCGGGCCGGGCGGAACCGTCATGGCGGCGTAGAAGCCGCTGAGTTCCTCCGGCGCGGCGGGCAGGAACTCGCGGTACCAGCGCAGCACGTCGGAAGCGCGGTCCACGGGCCATGCCGTCAGGCCGACCGTCACCGTGTCCACGGGATGCAGCCGGAAGGTGAACTCGGTGACCACCCCGAAGTTGCCGCCGCCGCCCCGCAACGCCCAGAAGAGGTCCGGGTGTTCGTCCTCGGAGGCGGTGACGAAGGAACCGTCGGCGAGCACCACGTCGGCGGAGAGCAGACTGTCGATGGTGAGGCCGAACTTACGGGTGAGGTGGCCGTGACCGCCGCCCAGGGTCAGGCCGCTGACCCCGGTGGTCGAGTTGATCCCGGACGGCAGGCCGAGGCCGAAGGTGTGGGCGGCGTGGTCGAGGTCGCCGAGTTGGCTGCCCCCGCCCACCTGGGCCGTGCGCGCGTTCGGGTCCACCCTCACCCAGCGCATCGGCGACAGGTCGAGCGCGACCGCGTCGTCGGCCACCCCCAGCCCCGGCCCGCTGTGGCCGCCGCCGCGCACGGTGAGTTCCGCTCCGGTGTCCCGGGCCAGCGAGAGCACCTCCCGCACATCGCCCACGTCCACACACCGTGCGACCGCGGCGGGACGCTTGTCGATCATCGCGTTGTAGACGCTGCGCGCCTCGTCGTATCCGGCGTCCTGCGGGGTGACCACCTCACCCCGCATCGTCTCGCGCAGCCTGTCCAGCACGGCTCGGTCCACCGCGCCCATGGCGCCGGCGGCGGAGCCGGTGTCGGTCGTGCCCATGATGCAACACCTCGGTCGAGAGTCCTTGAGCAGCGGACGGACAGAGGTGCACGCGATGACCGGCTGGACGGAAAGCGGGCTCGTGGCGCGACGGCCGTTCGCGCTCGGATGTCGGCGCGGGACAGACGATCCCCCGCGCCGTTCCATTCTCCCGCCGCACCGCGCTCCGCGCATCCGGGCACACGACGGGACGCCGCCCCCGTCCGCGGCGCGGACCGTGCCACAGTGGAGGCATGTGCGGCCGTTACGTCTCCACCCGTAGCCCTCAGGAACTCACCCGGATCTTCGACGTGGTGGAATGGCGCCCCGAGGAGACGCTCGAGCAGAGCTGGAACGTCGCTCCCACCGACGAGGTCTACGCCGTCCTGGAGCGCGCCGGCCGAGGGGCCGCCGAGGACGCGCCGGTGCGCAGGGAGCTGCGGACGCCGCGCTGGGGCCTGGTCCCGTCCTGGGCGAAGGACCCGAAGATCGGCTCGCGGATGATCAACGCCCGGGTGGAGACCGTGCACGAGAAGTCGGCCTACCGCCGCGCCTTCGCGCGACGCCGCTGCCTGCTCCCGGCGGACGGCTTCTACGAATGGCAGCAGGTGAAGGACGAGGCCACGGGCAAGGTCCGCAAGCAGCCGTACTTCATCCACCCCGCTGACGGAGAGGTGATGGCCCTCGCCGGCCTGTACGAGTTCTGGCGCGACCCCGAGGTCGAGGACCGGGAGGACCCGGCCGCCTGGCTGCTGACCTGCACCATCATCACCACCGAGGCCACCGACGCGGCCGGCCGCGTCCACCCCCGCATGCCGCTCGCCCTCACCTCCGACCACTACGAGGCGTGGCTCGACCCCCACCACGACGACGCCGGCCACCTGCGGGCCCTGCTCACCCGGCCCGCCGACGGGAACCTCGACGCCCGGCCGGTCTCCACGGCCGTGAACAGCACCCGCAGCAACGGGCCGCAGCTCCTGGACGAGGTCGCTTGAGGACGCTGTCGATGGCGGATCCCGTCGCTCGTGCACGCCGTCACCTATTGACAATCAATAGGTATCGGTCGATATTCGATGGGTTCCCCTGGCTCGTGGCGCGTGATCGGGTCACGGCTGCCGTCGATCACGGAGGTGTTGCGGATGAGGACGGCCGTACCGGCGGCGATCGCCGTGACCGGGCTCGCGCTGATGACGTTCATGATCGTCGTCGAGGGCGAACCCGGTGCCCTGCCGCTGGCGCTGATCACGCTGGGCGCCGCGTGGTTCGTCCTCGCCCGCCTGCGCGGCGGATCCTCGCGCCG
>NZ_JACADT010000738.1:0-2856 GCF_013421635.1 Streptomyces sp. UH6
GACCGTGCCGCCCGCCTTGACGGCGGAACCGGCGGTGATGGACGCGGACGCGCCGCTGCTGGTGCCTCCGCCGGTGGAACCGGAACCCCCCGTGGACCCGCCGCCCGACCCGCCGGTGGAGCCGCCCGTCGACCCGCCGTTGCCGCCTCCGGAGCCGCCGGTCGCATCTCCCGATCCGCCGGTGGACCCGCCCGAGCCGGAGCCGCCGCCGGTGGAGGTCACCGTGAAGTCGGCGCGCAGGCTGGTGGAGGGGTCGGGGGCCAGGACGCGCAGCCAGTGGGCGCCCTTGGCGGTGCCCGCGGGGACGGTGACGGTGCCGGAGAAGGTGCCGTCCGCCGCGATCGCGTCGTCCCACTGCTTGAGTATCTTGTCGTCGTCGAGCTTGACGGTGATCTTCTGCCCCGGGGTGAAGCCGGAGAGCGCGAACGACACCTTGCCGCCCGCCGCCACCGAGGAACCCGCGGTGATCACGGCCTTCGGGGTGGCGGGCGCGGGCGCGGTGACCTCGAGGGGGGAACTCTTCACGCTGGTGCCGGTCGCCAGGAAGCGCAGCCAGTGGTCGCCCGCGGCGGTGCCGTCGGGGATGGTGACGCTGCCGGAGAAGGAGCCGTCGGCGCCCGTGGTGAACTGGGCCAGCAGGTCCGCGTCGTCGAGCTTGACGCTCAGCTTCGCGCTGGCCGGGAATCCGCTCACGCGGAAGGGCACGCTCTCCCCGGCACGGACCGAGGAGACCGACAGCTCGGCCGCCGGGACGCGGACGCCGAACTCGACCGGGACGGAGGTGCCCGGGGCGAGGAAGTACAGGGTGTGCGTGCCCGTGACCGCGTCCGCGGGCACGGTGACCGAGCCGGAGACCGAGCCGTCCGTGCCGACGGTGAACCGGCCGAGCTGCGTGACCTTGTCCAGCTTGACCGTGAGGGTCTCACCGGCCGGGAAGTCCTTCACCGAGAAGGAGAGCTGCGCGCCCGCGGCGGCCGACGGGGACCCCAGCGAGACCGAGGGAGCGACGTCGGTGGCCGCCCGCGCGGCGGGACCGGCCTCGCCCTGTACCGCGCCGATCGCCGGGGAGGTCAGCGCGCCGATGGTGAGCGCGGCGCCGGCGGTGGCGGCGGCGAACCTGCCCAGACGGCCGTGGGGACGGGGGGAGCGGTCGGCTCTGAAGGGAGGCATGGCTGCGGATGCTCCTGATGGGGCGAAGGGTGTGAAAAGCCCAAGAAGAAGGCGTGGGAACAGGGCTGAGGCCCTGTGCGACGAGCTTAGGTTAGCCTAACCAAAGTTCGGCGGTGCGGGGTGGGTGCGGGCGAAAGCACCCGGCCCCGCACGGTGTTAGCCCGTCCGCCGCGCACGACATGCCGCCCCGGCGCCGCCGGCGCACCCTCGGAAGGACCAGACGGCACGGCGGAAGGACCGCGGATGAGCGGGCGTACGGGCACCGGGAGCAAACAGCTGCTGGCCGAGGGCGGCATCACCTTCGCGGGGATGCTGCTGGGCGTCTCCGGCGTGGTGACGGCGCTCCAGGGCATCGCCGCGCTCGCCGGTGACGACGTGTACCGCCGGATCGGCTCCTACGTCTTCGAGTTCAGCCTCACCGGCTGGGGCGTCTTCCACCTGGTGGTCGGCGTGCTGCTGCTGGTCACCGGGCTGGGGCTGCTGAGCGGGCAGGACTGGGCGCGGATCGTCGGCCTGATGCTGGCCGTGATCAGCCTGATCGACCAGTTCGTCTTCCTGCCCTACGCCCCCGTCTGGTCGGTCCTGCTGATCGCCTTCTACGTGTTCGTCATCTGGTCGCTGGCCACCTACCGGCCGGACCGGTGAGCCGCGGCCCGGTGGGCCGCAGCGCGGGTTCGCCGCGGCCACGCGGACGCGGCCCGGTGGGCCGTCCGTCCGGCGGCGGTCAGCCGCGCTCGCGGGAGTGGCCGAAGAGGACGCGGTAGGCGACCAGTAGCACCAGGGCGCCGCCGACCGCCGACACCCAGGTCGCGGGGTCGTAGAAGTCCCGGTCGACCGGGCGGTCGAAGAAACGGGCGGACAGCCAGCCGCCCAGGAACGCCCCGACCACCCCGATGAGGGTGGTGCCGATCAGGCCGCCCGGATCCCGGCCCGGCATCAGCACCTTGGCGATCGCCCCGGCGACCAGCCCCAGCACCACCCACGCCACGACACCCATGTCCGTCTCCTCCGCTTCCCGCGCGCTTCCTTCCCGTTCGGTTCCCCGGCCGGTAGGGGGTTCCTGCCCAACGACACGGCAGGTCACGCCAGGATGGGCGGATGCAGCGAACGGACGACGACTTCGACGTACTGGTCCTCGGCGGCGCGGGTGTGGACACCATCGTGTACGTGCCCGAACTGCCCCTCGAGGACGCCGACAGCCGGCTGGTGGAGGGAATCGAGGCCCGGGCCGGTCACACCGGCGACTTCGTGGCGCTCGGCCTGAGCGAACTCGGGCTGAGGGTCCACCACCTCGACGTGGTCGGGGACGACCCGGAGGGCGACCTGGTGCGCGCCTTCCACCGGGAGAGGGGCATCCCGCTGACCGCCCCGCCGGCCCCGAAGGGCACCCGGCGGGCCGTGAACCTGGTCGGCCCGGACGGACGCCGCTCCTCCCTCTACGACGGGGCCCGGGGCGGCGGCCACTACCCCGAGGAGACGGTCGCCGCCCTCGCGGCGAGGTGCCGGCACGCGCACGTCTCCATCACCCAGCCCTGCGAACGCGCCCTGCCCGTCCTGCGGAAGGCGGGCGTGACCGTCTCGACCGACCTGCACGACTGGGACGGCGAGGCCGCGCACCACCTGCCCTACGCCCTCGGCGCGGACCTGGTGTTCGTCTCCGCCGCGGCGCTGCCCGCGGACCCCGAG
>NZ_JACADT010000739.1:0-2849 GCF_013421635.1 Streptomyces sp. UH6
GGAGGTGCGGGCCAACGCGGACACCCCGCAGGACGCGGAGCGGGCCCGCCGCTTCGGCGCGCAGGGCATCGGCCTGTGCCGCACCGAGCACATGTTCCTGGGCGAACGCCGCCGGCTGGTGGAGCAGATGATCCTGGCCCGCTCCCCCGGCGACCGCGAACAGGCGCTGGACGCCCTGCTGCCGCTGCAGACGGAGGACTTCACGCGGATCCTGGAGGCGATGGACGGCCTCCCGGTCACCATCCGGCTGCTGGACCCGCCGCTCCACGAGTTCCTTCCCGACCGGGTGGAGCTGTCGGTCCGCGTCGCCACCGCGCGGGCGCGTGGCGAGCGGCCCGAGCGGCGTGACCTGGAGCTCCTGGAAGCCGTCGACCGGATGCACGAGGAGAACCCGATGATGGGCCTGCGCGGCGTCCGGCTGGGCCTGGCGGTGCCCGGCCTGGTGGGCATGCAGGTGCGTGCGGTCGCCTCGGCGGTGGTCGCCCGGCGGCGGGCCGGAGGAGATCCCCGGGCGGAGATCATGGTGCCGCTGGTCGGCGACGTGGAGGAGCTGCGGCTGGTGAAGGCCGAGGTGCAGCGGGTGCTGGCCGAGGTGGGCGAGGAGGCCGGGGCGCCGGTGGACTGTCCCGTCGGCACGATGATCGAACTGCCCCGCTCCGCGCTGACCGCCGGGCCGATCGCACGGGAGGCCGCCTTCTTCTCCTTCGGGACCAACGACCTCACCCAGACCACCTGGGGCTTCTCCCGCGACGACGTGGAGGCCGAGTTCTTCCCCGCCTACATCGACCGCGGCGTCTTCGCCGCCTCGCCGTTCGAGACGCTGGACGAGGAGGGGGTGGGACGGCTGGTGCGGATCGCCGTCGAGGAGGGACGCGAGGCCCGTCCCGGGCTGGAGATCGGCGTCTGCGGCGAGCACGGCGGCGATCCGGCGTCGGTCCACTTCTTCCACGCCGCCGGGCTGGACTACGTGTCCTGCTCGCCCTTCCGGGTTCCGGTGGCGCGCCTGGAGGCGGGCCGGGCGGCGCTGGACGACGGGGGCGGCACGGGCGGCGGCGACAGCAGGTGAGACGGCCGGGGGCCGACGGGGGCCGAAGGACCCTGGCGTCACCGGTGTCCGCGCTGTTGCATGTCAGGACCACCCCGGTCGCGCGCCCGGCGCCGGCCCCGACTCCTGGACAGCATGCTCATGCCCCTCGACAACGCCACCCCGCGCACCGCGACGGCAGGCGGTCCCGCTGAGCCGTCCGCCCCCCTCCACGCCGACGGTCCGCGAGCCGCTCCCCCCGAAGCCCGGCGCAGCATCGCCCTCGACGCGTCCGAGGCGCTGCGGCTGATGGCCACCGTCTCGCTGGGGCGGCTGGTCTTCACCCGGCAGGCACTGCCCACCGTGCGCCCGGTCAGCCATCTGCTGGACGACGGGCACATCGTCATCCGCACCCCGGACGCCGCCGCGCTGCTCACCCGCGGCCTCCCCGACGGCGGCCACGGCGTGGTGGTGGCCTACGAGGCGGGCGCCATCGATCCGGGCACCCACCTCGGCTGGAGCGTCTCGGTCACCGGCTACGCGCTGCCGGTCGAGGACGCCGCCGACCTGGAGCGCTACCGGGCGCTGCTGCGTCCGCTGGGATCTCCGCACGCGGACCGCCTGGTGCGGATCCGCCCCGAACTGGTCACCGGGGTGCTGCTGGTCCGTCAGGACGGCGGCGCCGACTGAGGGGCGCCGGGGCGCCTGCGCAACGTGGTCGCAACCTCGGATGCGGTGGAATGGCCGCATGGACGACGACACCCCGCGCGTGGAACTCACCGAGGAGGCCGCCCGCCTGGTGCGGCGGCTGAGCGAGCGGCACGGGCCCCTGATGTTCCTCCCCCGAGCTCTCGGCTGACGCTCGAGCAGGGGGGACCCCCATGTCGGGCGGCTGCTGCGACGGCAGCGCTCCGATGTGCTACCCGGAGGGCGAGTTCCGCACCGGCGACTCCGACGTCCGCCTCGCCGAGCTGCGGGTCGAGGGGGTGGAGCGGCCGGTGGGGTTCTGGATGTCGCGCACCCGGTACGAGGTGTGGCGGCACACCCGGCTGATCGTGGACGTGGTCCCCGGAAGGGGCGGCGGGTTCTCGCTGGAGGCCCCGGAGGGCGTCCGGTTCCTCATCCGCTCCCGGCTGCTCCAGGCGCCCGGGGAGACCCCGCGCCCGGACCGAGACGGCTCACGGGCCCGGACGGTTCACGGATTGAGGCTGCTCACGATCTCCGTCGTCGCGGCGAGGCCGTTGTGGATGGTGGGGGCCATGCTGGTGCCGGCGAGGCAGAACCCGAGCAGGACGCAGATCGTGGCGTGCGAGAGCTTGAGCGACCCGCAGCGCAGCAGGATGGTGGCCAGGATCAGCAGCAGAACCACCACAGAGATGGAAATGGCCATCAGGAATCTCCTCCACTGCGCGCCCGGTTCACGGCTTTCGGCCGCAAGTGTGGCGCAGTGGGGGGAATGTCCGAGCGGTTGACGTGTCCGCCGAACGTGTGGTGTTCCGGCGTGCGGGAGGCGGCGGTCCGTGCGGACGGACCGCCGCCCCGTGCGCGTTCCTAGGCCGACGGCCCGCGCAGGTCGACCAGTTCGGCCAGCCGCTCCTTGTGCCGTCCGGCGGAGCCGTAGGCGAGGGAGTCGGCCTTGGCCCGCTTGAGGTACAGGTGCGTCGGGTGCTCCCAGGTCATGCCGATGCCGCCGTGCAGCTGCACCGCCTCCTCCGCCGCGTGGACGGCGACCCGGCCCGCGTAGGTCTGGGCCACGGCCACCGCGACGTCGGCGTCCTCGCTGCCCGTGGCCAGCGCGTCGGCGGCGGCGCGCGCGACGGCGCGG
>NZ_JACADT010000074.1:0-12041 GCF_013421635.1 Streptomyces sp. UH6
CGAACCGGGCGGCCCGCAGGAAGTCGGGCCGGGGGTCCAGCGCGGCGGCCAGCCGGAAGTGCCGCCGGGCCTGGTCGTGCTTGCCCTGCCGCTCGTAGGTGCGGCCGAGGGCGAAGTGCGCGTAGGCGTTGTCCGGCTCGCGCTCCAGCACGACGGCGAACTCCAGCTCCGCGGGCCTGAGCTGCGCCGCGGCGAAGAACGCCCGGGCCCGCAGCAGGCGGGCCGCGGTGTTCTCGGGATGGGCGTCGATCACCGCGTCGAGCAGCTTCACGGCACCCCTGGGGTCGCGCGCGGCGAGCAGCTGCTCGGCGGCGCGGAAATCTATGACGTGCGTCTCGGGAGTCCTCCCGGACGCACCACCTGTGTCCGGCACGTCTGGTTCCTTCCCGGTACGGACGGCTCCGACGCGCCGCCCGGGCCGCTATCGGGCCGGCCGGGCCCGCCGCGCCAGCTCCTGCCAGACCTCGGCGACCCTCCGCTCCAGCTCGGGCAGCGGCACGTCGTTGTCGATGACGATGTCCGCGATCTTCAGCCGCTGCTCCCGGGTGGCCTGGGCGGACATCCGGGCCCGGGCGTCCTCCTCGCTCATCCCGCGCAGCCGGGTCAGCCGGTCGAGCTGGGTGGCGGGGTCCACGTCGACCACCACGACCAGGTCGTACAGCGGCGCCAGGCCGTTCTCGGCCAGCAGCGGCACGTCGTGGACGACGACGGCGTCGGCGGGGGCGGCGGCCTCCAGGGCACGGGACCGCTCTCCCACCAGCGGGTGCACGATCGCGTTGAGGACGTCCCGCTTCCCGGGGTCGGCGAAGACGATCGCGCCGAGCTTCGGCCGGTCCAGGCTGCCGTCGGCGGCCAGCACCCCGGCCCCGAAGGCCTCCACCACGGCGGCGAGTCCCGGCGTGCCCGGCTCGACGACCTCCCGGGCGATCCGGTCCGCGTCGATCAGCACCGCCCCGTGCCCCACGAGCAGCCGGGACACCTCGCTCTTGCCGGCGCCGATTCCGCCGGTCAGCCCCACAGTCAGCATGGGCGCAGCCTAGTGCCGCGCCCGCTGGGTCACCGATTCGGGTCCGCGGCCGGCGGGCTCGTGCGGATTCGACGCCCGGGACGGCCGGGCCTCAGCAGATCCGCCGGTAGCGTTCTCCGGGCGCCGCGGCCTGCCATTCCTTGGGGGTCATGGGGCTGCCCGTGATCGAGCAGAGTTCCGTGGCCCAGCGGCGTGGGCCGGTGAGCACCGAGTGGAGACCATCCTCCCCGACGGCGAAAAGGCGGTCCCCCGCCCCGCTGAACGCGACGGCGCCGGCGACCACCGACACTTCCGGAACCGCGATGCTCCGTTCCAGAGTCAGGTCCCAGAGCAGCAGACGGAGATCGCCCGTGACGGAGGCGACACTGAGCCCGTCGGCGCTGACGGCGACTCCGACGGTGCGCTCGCCGGCGTCCGGAGCCGCCCGTACGACACGACGGGTGAGCGGGTCCCACAGGACGAGGGCCGGGTTCCCCTCGCCCACGCCCCCGAGGACCAGGAGGCCGTCGGGTGTGAACGCCGAGGTGACCGAACGCGCGACGGGTTTCCCGACGCGCTTGCCCGTCCTGGTGTCCCAGACCTGCACCGTCCGCAGTCCGCCGCCCACCGCGATCAGCGAACCGTCCGGGCTCACGGCGACGGCCTCGACGATGCCGACTTCGTAGTCCGGGCCGAACCGGTGGCCGGACTTCCAGGAGTCCGTGTGCCAGCTGTACACGGACCTGCCGTGGTATTCGGCGAGATAGAGGGTCCGTCCGTCCGGGGCGAACTTGAGGACGGTCGGCTGGATCTGGGGCGAAGCGATGCCCTGGGTCTCCAGCTCGGCCAGGCGACGCCCGGTCCTGGTGTCGAAGACCTCCACCTGGGCGCGTCGCTCCCATCCCACGCCGCGTGCCTCGGCGACGGCCAAGCGGGTCCCGTCCGGTGAGAGGGCGACGCGGTGCGCCTCCGCCTCGGGGCGAACGGTCCGCAGAGGACGGCCGTCGGACCGGCGGACGAGGCGGACCGGGCCTCCGGCCTCCATGACGGCCAGGATGTCCCCGTCCATGGCGACCGCCGCTTCGTCGACCTCCGTGCCCACGGACTCGTAGTGCGTGAGCAGCCGCCCCACCGGGCCGTGGTCCCACAGGGTCACCGTTCCGTTGGACCCTGCGGCGGCTGCCAGCCGTCCGCGTGGTCCGAGGGCGATCTCGTGGCCGGGCAGGTCTGCCTTCCTGAGGCCGGACCGTGTGTCGTACAGCGTGAACTGCGCCGTCTCCTGGTAGATCGAGAAGGAGGTGTCGGCGACGGCGAGCCACCTCCCGTCGCCGCTCAGGAACACCTGCGGGCCGTACCCTCCGGTGGGCGGTGCCTCGACGCCGCCGAGCCGCTTGCGGGACCGCAGGTCCCACACCTCGAACCGGCCGGGTTCGGACGTGTCCCTGGCCGCGAGGTATCGGCCGTCGGGGGTCAGCGCCTCGAAGCCCAGCCCGTCACCCACGGTCCACCCGGCACGTCCCGAGGCGGTGAGCACCCGGATGGTCCCGTCGTGGATCATGACGGGCGCCCCGGACTCCGACACACCGAGCAGCTGACCGGCCGGCAGTTCCAGCGGCGCCTTCTCCGGGTCGGTCAGATCGCCCATGCCGGGCGGCCCGTCGCCCTTCGCCTCCACCGGAATGTCCGTCGCCCTGCCGTAGGCGCCGGCGGCCATGAACATGCCCGGTACCTCGGCGGTGACCGAGCCCGAGGCCACGTCCCACAACAAGATCCGCGCCCGCACTCCGAACTGTTGCACGGGCTTGACGAACAGGGTCTTTCCGTCCCTGCTCAGGTCCGCCCAGCTGAGGATGCCGTTCACGCCGAAGGGCCGCAGGTCCGCGCGCCCGACCTCCCTCATCGTCCGGGTGTCGACGAGAACGGCGATGCCGTCGCGCAGCACTCCGAGGGTTCTGCCGTCGGCGCTCATGCCGCCGCTCTCCGCCCTCGCCATCGGGCTGCCCGGCACGATGCCGCGCGAACGCAGCGTGGTGGTGTCCCAGACCTCGGCGGTGGCGTCCTCCCGCCAGATGACGAGCAGCGACTCGTCCAGGCTGAACGTCACCTCCGACACGGGGGCGCGTCCCGCCGGGATCACTCTTCGTACCTTGTCGAAGCGGCCGAGTTGCCGCATCAACGACTCGCGGGCCTCCGCCGTGTCGGCCTGGGAGTACGCCGCGGCGCTCAGCAAGGCGGCCTGTCGGACATCTCCCCCCGTTCGTTCGGAGGCCGCGGCGGCGAGCCGGCGTGAATCGGCCTCCCTGCGCTGGGCCAGGGTCGCCGCCTCACTGGAGACGACGAGCGCGGCGAGCGCCGCCAGGGCCACGCTCATGGACACCGCCGCGACACGGAACCGGACTCCGCGGCGGCGGGCCGCCGCCCGGCTCGCTCCGAGGAACTCCATCTGTTCGCCGGTGAACGCCGCCCGGTCGTCGTCCTCGTCGGAGGGCTGTTGCCGCCAGGCCTCGGACACGACCAGTTCGTGGCCGCGGAGCAGCAGCGCTCCGTTCCGGCCGCTGCTGTGCCATTCGTGCGCGCGCAGTCCGATCCGCGTGTGGAAGGCGTTCCAGCGGTGCCTGCTGCGCACGAACGCGCGGATGCCCTCGACGCCGTCCGCGAACTGCTCCGGGCGGGTCATCCGTAAGAACTGGTACTCGACCAGCTGTCCCCAGCCGTTGTCGCGCAGCGCTCCGCTGACTCCCTGTTCGAGCGAGGGGTCGATGACGACGGGAAGGACCCGCTTGCCCAGCGCCAGCGCGCGCTCGCATTCCAGCCAGCAGTACTTCGAGTTCAGCGAATCCCGGCTGACCAGGACGATCAGCGCGTCGGAGCTGCGGATCGCCTCGTCGATGCTCTCGCGCCACCGTGTCGAAGGATCGATGTGCAGCCAGTCGACCCACACCTCGCGCAGGAAGGCGGACAGCCCCGTCCGGAGTCTCTGGGCGAACTCCGCGTCCCGCCGGGAGTAGCTGACGAACACCTTGCCGCTCGTCTCCCGGGGAGGGCCTTGCTGCTGGGCCTCGGTCAGGTCCTCGAAGACCTGGCCGGCAGCGGCGGAACGCGTCACCGCCTCGCGGGCGGCGGCAGCCGCCGCTCCGACGACGAGTCCGGTGCCCGCGGCGAGGAACGGCCAGTACGGCGCGGCCGCCGCCACCCCGAACGGGCTGTCCGCGATCCGGTCACCCAGGAACCGGTAGCAGTCCTCCAGCAGGTGCAGTTCGTCGACGAACGACTTGGTACGCCGGCCGAGGGGCAGCGTGTAGTACTGCACGTACCAGGCGGCGCCGCCGTAGAGGACCGCGCCGACCGCACCCCACAGAGCGACGGCGAACTCGGGGCGGGAGGCGGGGCCGGGCACTCCGGCCGTGTCCGGCCCGGTACCGGGGGGACGCGCCGCCAGCACACCCGTCCAGCGCAGCAGGACGAAGAGGACGACGACCGGCAGGAGCCAGTACAGGGCGTGCGCCGCCGGCGGGTACCGCAGCCAGAGCCCTCCGCCGAACAGGCCTGCCGCGACGACGAGGAACAGGAGTCGCTCGGGGTCCGCCAGGTTCCTCCACACGACCGTCGGGCGGGCGAGTCCCGCGCCACCGTGCTCTCTCCGGTACGCGCGCAGCAGTCGACGCTCCCGCAGGGGCTCGAAGCGGACGAAGACGAGGGCCGGAAGGATCAGTCCGGCAAGGGCGGGCAGCGGCCCCACGAACAAGGAGGACAGGGCCCAGGCGAGAAGGCAGGAACACAGCCACCACAAGCGTCGACGTACGAGCATCTCCGACTCCGTCCCCCCATGCGTCCTCGTCCCCACCGTAGACAGTCCGCGCACAGCGGTGAAGCTCTCGGCGAAGGTCGCCGTCGTCCGGTCAACTCCCGTGCTGCGTAAGAGGTTTCGCCGGGTCTCGACAGACAGCAGAATCGTTCTCGTGACGGTGCAGGGGCAAGAGACGATGCAGCAGGTGTGGGACCAGCAGAGCGTCTGGTCACAGAGCGCGGACCGGCTCAAGAGACTGGTGGAGACGTCACGGTCGAGGGCGCTCGCGCTCGCTGTCGCGGCGGCCGTCCTCGGAACGGCCGCTTCGCAGGTGATGAGCCGGAACACCTGGCTGGGGACGGGCCTGGCCTTCGTCGCCGCACTCGCCGCCGGCATGTCCCCTCTGCTCGCCCGTCGCGGCGGCCCCACCCAGATGAGCGACTGGATCCGGACCCGAGCCGTGTCCGAGGCGCTCAAGGGGGAGGTCTACACGTGCCTCTCGGGCGCCGGACCCTACGCGGACCGCGCGAACGCCGCCGCGGTCCTCATGGAGCGGGCAGATGGCTTCCGGGCGAACGCCGCCGACCTGGTGCGCCATACGGCGGGGGTCGCCCCGCGGTCCCGTGCGCTTCCGCCGGTGAGCGACGTGGACACCTACATCGAGCACCGGCTGCGGCAACAGATCGAGACGTACTACCGCCCCAAGGCAGCCTGGATGCAGAGCAGGGTGGATCTTCTCGGCAAGGTCGAACTCGCCTTCGGAGCCGTGGGCGCCCTGCTCGCCGCCGCCGCCGGCGCCTTCTCCGTCGGGGGGCTCGCCGCCTGGGCCGCCGTGATCGCCTCCGTCTCCATCACGGTCACCGCCCACGCGACCGCCCAGCGCTACGCGTACCAGCATCTGGAGTTCCTGCGCACGACCGAGGAACTGCAGCGCCTCCTCGACCGCCGCAGGACGGGTCCCGCGCCCACCGGCGAGAGCACCGGCGTCTTCGTGTCACAGTGCGAACACGTCATCTCCATCCAGAACGAGGCCTGGATGATCCGCTGGACCGTCGGCTGACGCGCCGGAAGTCCGGCGACAGCGGAGGAGCCGGACCCGGTGGCCCTCCGGCTCGCCCCGCACGTCGCAGACCCGCCCCCGGACCGTGACCCCGGCGCCCCGGGGAGCCCACCGGGGCAGAGCGGCGGCCCCGGGCCTTCAGCCCTCGCCGCCCTCCCGTTCGGCCAGGAAGCGCTCGAACTCGCGCCCGAGCTCCTCCGCGGACGGCAGCTCCGCCGGGTCGGCGAGCAGGTTGCCACGGGTCTCCGCCCCGGCCGCCGCGTCGTACTGGTGCTCCAGCCCCTGGACCAGGGCGACCAGCTCCTCGTCGCCCTCGCGGACCTGGCGTTCGATCTCGGTCTGGGTGCGCTGGGCCTCGGTGCGCAGCGCGTGCGCGACGGCGGGCAGCACCAGGCCGGTGGCGGAGGTGACCGCATCCAGGACGGTGAGCGCCGCGTCCGGGTAGCGGGAACGGGCGACGTAGTGCGGGACGTGCGCGGCGACGCCGAGGGTGTCGTGCCCGGCCTGGGTCAGCCGGTACTCGACGAGGGCCTCCGCGCTGCCCGGGACCTGGGCCTCCTGGATCGGGCTGCGCGGTGCGGGTACCAGGTCGGCGCGGTTGCCGTGCGGGGTGACGCCCACCGGGCGGGTGTGCGGGACCCCCATCGGGATGCCGTGGAAGTTGACGCTGAGGCGGACCCGCAGGCGCTCCGCGATCTCCCGGACGGCGGCGGCGAACCGCTCCCACTCGACGTCCGGCTCGGGACCGGACAGCAGCAGGAAGGGCGCGCCGGTGGCGTCCTGGAGGATGCGGAGCTCCAGGGTGGGCTCCTCGTAGCCGGACCAGTGGTCCCGGTCGAAGGTCAGCAGGGGCCGGCGCGCCCGGTAGTCCACGAGCCGGTCGTGGTCGAACCGGGCGACGACCTGGTGGGGCAGTGTGTCGAGCAGGCGGTCGACGATCAGGTCGCCGGTGTCGCCCGCGTCGATGTATCCGTCGAAGTGGTAGAGCATGACCAGACCGGCCGACTCCTGGGCGAGCGCCATCTCGGCGACGGCCAGGCCCTTCGGCTCCCATGCGTACAAACCCTGCGGATCAGGCACTGTGGGGGTCCTCCTGTCTTTCCTCGATCACAGAACGTGTCCGGAGGCGCGGACATTCCCGCGCCCCCGGAGTGGAGGGCCGGCAGGAGGCGGGCGGCCGCGGCCGCCGCCCCGGTCAGGAGGCCAGGACTCGCTGGTGGAGCTCGGTGACGACCTTGCGCGCCGAGGAGATGGCGCCGTGCTGCCAGGCGTCGAGGTGGCTCAGGTGGTCGCCGGCGAAGTAGACGTTGCCCTGCACCTGGTTGAGCGGGGCGAAGGCCGGGGCGTCGGGGCCGCCGGACATCGAGTGCCACGCGCCCTCGATGTGCGGGATCAGCTTCCACTGGTGGGAGAAGGAGGTGGCCAGCTCGGTGCGGTACTTCTCGCCGTGGATCTTCACGCCCTGGGCGACGGCCCGCTCCAGGCGCTGGGCGGGGGTGAGCGCCGAGTAGGCGTCGGCGTTGGACCCCGTGTTGTAGTAGCCGATGACCAGGCCGCGCTCCCCCAGGTGTCCGTAGGAGGGGTACCAGATGTGGCTGAGGTCGAGGTCGGTCTCGGTGATGCCACCGAAGATCTTGAAGTCCTTCTCCCACCACCGGCTGCGGTACTCGAGACCGATCTTGCCCGCCGAGGAGGCCCGCACGGCCTGGAGCGCGGTCTGGACGGTGGAGCCCAGGTTGTGCGGGGTCCTCGCGAGGATCCACGGGGCGAGGGTCGCGATGCAGTAGTCCGCCTTGACCACCTCGGTGCGGCCGCCGCGGGTGTAGGTGACCTCCACCCCGGACGGGGTGTTGTGGACGCCGGTCACGGCGGCGCCGGTGCGGATCCGCTCGTGGCCGACGGCGCGGGCGAAGGCCCTGGGTATCGCGTCCATGCCGCCGACCGGCTGGAACATCAGCATCGCCTGGTCGTAGGCGAACTCGAACGAGAAGTAGCGGCCCACGTTGGAGGCGAGCACGTCGGTGAGGGCGGGCACGTCGCCGAGGACCTCGCCGGGCTGCCCGGCGGCGCCGGGATCGACGCTCATGCCGCGGTGTTCGGTGCCGGTGTACTTGTAGTCGCCGCCGAGGGCGCCGTGACCGCGCAGGAAGCTCAGCAGGCGCTCCTTGTCGTCGGCGGTCAGGTCCGCGTCCAGCGCTCCCGCGCCGGTCGCCTTGGCGAGCAGTTCGGACACGTAGCCGTAGACGTCGGCCTTGGCGGTGCGGTAGCGGACCGGGGACGTCATGCCGTTGCGCTCGTTGTAGATCAGGGCGCTGGCGTTGCTGTTGGTGAAGACCTCGACCTCGACGCCGAGTTCGCGGCAGTAGTCGAGGGTGTTCATCCACTGGGCCAGTCGGCCGGGGCCGGCGTTCATGTACTGCCCCTTGCTGAAGCGCGCGGTCTGGGTGACGCCGTGGACGTCGGTGACGCTGTCGCCGCCGCGGATGGTGAGGTTGCGTCCGCCGACCCGGTCACGGGCCTCCAGGACGACGCAGTCGTATCCGGCCTTGCCGAGTTCGTAGGCCGAGGTGAGGCCCGCGATGCCGCCGCCGATGACCACGACCCTGGCGGGCCGTCCGGTGCGGCCCTGGAGGGTGAAGTCACCTCTGCGGGGGGCACGGAAGGGCGCCTCCTTCTCCGCCGCGTAGGCGGCGGTGGGGGCGAGGCCGAGCGCGCCCATGGTGGCGAACATCGCGCCCGCGCCGCCGGTGACGCCCACGGCCCTCAGAAAGCTGCGGCGGCTGGTACCGGAGGCCGGCTGAACGTGTGCCATGGCGGAGCCCCTTTCGGTAGTGATCTTGAATGACCGAAAGCGATCCTCACAGCGGCGTGTTACGCGCCGAGGGTTTCAGTTGTAGCGTGCACGTTTCTCCGCGTTACAAGTACATGCCAATCACCGACCGCCGGGGAACCACTGAGCGGGAGCAACCCGGGGGTGCGGGAACGACCTGGGGAACGGGAAGAGCCCCGAGGGGGAACGAGGGGGACGGACGGAGCGCGGGGAACGGAAAGGCCCCGCCCGCTCCCTCTCGGGTGCGGACGGGGCCTTTCCGTCAGGCTCGCGTCGGTTCGCGCGGAACCGCTCGCACGGAACCGCTCAGACGGAACCGCTCACGCGGAACGCGTTCAGCTCTGGCCGCCGGCCAGCTTCTCGCGCAGCGCGGCCAGCGCCTCGTCCGAAGCCAGCGCACCGGAGGTGTCGCCGCCCTCGGAGGAGTACGAACCGCCACCGGTCGCGGCCGGAGCGGCGTCGCCACCCTCGGCAGCGGCCTGCTCGTCGGCCTCGCGGGACTTGATGACCTGGGCCTGGTGCTGCTCGAAGCGGGTCTGCGCCTCGGCGTACTGGCGCTCCCACTCCTCGCGCTGCTTCTCGTAACCCTCGAGCCAGTCGTTGGTCTCGGGGTCGAAGCCCTCGGGGTAGATGTAGTTGCCCTGGTCGTCGTAGGACGCGGCCATGCCGTACAGGGTCGGGTCGAACTCGACCGCCGACGGGTCGGCGCCGAAGGCCTCGTTGGCCTGCTTCAGCGAGAGGCTGATGCGGCGACGCTCGAGGTCGATGTCGATGACCTTGACGAAGATCTCGTCGTTGACCTGGACGACCTGCTCCGGGATCTCCACGTGGCGCTCGGCCAGCTCGGAGATGTGGACCAGACCCTCGATGCCCTCGTCGACGCGGACGAACGCACCGAACGGAACCAGCTTGGTGACCTTACCCGGGACGACCTGGCCGATCTGGTGGGTACGGGCGAACTGCTGCCACGGGTCCTCCTGCGTCGCCTTCAGCGACAGGGAGACACGCTCGCGGTCCATGTCGACGTCGAGGACCTCGACGGTGACTTCCTGGCCGACCTCGACAACCTCGGACGGGTGGTCGATGTGCTTCCAGGAGAGCTCGGAGACGTGGACCAGACCGTCGACGCCACCCAGGTCCACGAAGGCACCGAAGTTGACGATCGAGGAGACCACGCCGGAGCGGACCTGACCCTTCTGCAGGGTCGTGAGGAAGGTCTGACGGACCTCGGACTGGGTCTGCTCGAGCCAGGCACGGCGGGACAGGACCACGTTGTTGCGGTTCTTGTCCAGCTCGATGATCTTGGCCTCGAGCTCCTTGCCCACGTAGGGCTGGAGGTCGCGGACGCGGCGCATCTCGACCAGGGAGGCCGGGAGGAAGCCACGGAGACCGATGTCGAGGATGAGACCACCCTTGACGACCTCGATGACGGTACCGGTGACGATCCCGTCCTCTTCCTTGATCTTCTCGATGGTGCCCCAGGCGCGCTCGTACTGGGCGCGCTTCTTCGAGAGGATCAGGCGGCCTTCCTTGTCCTCCTTCTGGAGAACCAGGGCCTCGATCTCGTCGCCGACCTTGACGACCTCGTTCGGGTCGACGTCGTGCTTGATCGAGAGCTCGCGGCTCGGGATGACACCTTCGGTCTTGTAACCGATGTCGAGCAGGACCTCGTCCCGGTCGACCTTCACGATGACGCCGTCGACGATGTCGCCGTCGTTGAAGTACTTGATCGTCTCGTCGATCGCGGCGAGGAAGGCTTCCTCGTTACCGATGTCGTTGACCGCTACCTGCGGCGTGGTGGCGGTGGTCTCGGTGCTGCTCGTCATGTGGGAAAGGGCTCCGGTACGGACATTGAAGTCGTAGGTACTGCTTACGCCGGGAGCCTGTTTCGCTCTGCAGAAGCCGGACAGCCAAGGAAGCGCCACTTTTTCAAGCAGCGCCTCGACAACCGAGGGGACATACAACAGATGCGAGCGCGACCTGCTACGTCTGAGGTGCGCAGGCCCGCAGCGCAACTTGTAGCATACGGGGGCAGCCGGGCAGGGTCAATGCGCGAAGCGCGCACCATGGTCGAAATGCCACAATCCCGGCAGAAATTTCGTCGTGCGAGGTAGCCGCCGCGTATCGCGCGGCACCCGCGGGCGGGCGTCCGTGACGGACTTCCGCACGCGGCGCGGGGTCGCGCGAACGGTTCGAAGATTAGCGGTGAGGAGCCGGTCATCCAAGAGTCCAGAGGGTCCAGCGGTGTACGGGCGGCCACGGATCCAGCCGTGACGTCGGCTCCCGCGGGCGCCCGCGCGGCGGCGGCGCCGGCCGGCGCCCACGAGGCGGACGAGGCCGAGGCCACCCGTCGTGAGGCCTCGGCGGCGGAGAGCTCCCGGGCCAGCCGGGGATGGTGGGACCGCAACGCCGACGAGTACCAGAGCGAGCACGGGGCCTTCCTCGGCGACGACCGCTTCGTCTGGGGCCCCGAGGGGCTGGACGAGGAGGACGCCCGCCTGCTCGGGCCTGCCGGGGCCCTGGAAGGGCGGGACGTCCTGGAGATCGGCGCCGGCGCCGCGCAGTGCTCCCGCTGGCTCGCGGCCCAGGGGGCCAGGCCGGTCGCCCTGGACCTCTCCCACCGCCAGCTCCAGCACGCGCTGCGGATCGGCTCCCCGTTCCCGCTGGTCGAGGCCGACGCCTCGGTCCTGCCCTTCGCCGACGGCTCCTTCGACCTGGCCTGCTCCGCCTACGGGGCGATCCCCTTCGTCGCCGACCCCGGACAGGTGCTGCGCGAGGTGCGCCGGGTGCTGCGGCCCGGGGGCCGGTTCGTCTTCTCGGTGACCCATCCGGTCCGCTGGGCCTTCCCCGACGAGCCCGGACCCGAGGGCCTGAGCGTGGCCTCCTCCTACTTCGACCGCACCCCCTACGTCGAGCAGGACGAGCGGGGGCGCGCCGTCTACGTCGAGCACCACCGGACGCTCGGCGACCGGGTGCGCGACGTGGTCGGCGCCGGGTTCCGGCTGACCGACCTCGTCGAACCGGAGTGGCCGGTGTGGAACGACGCCGAGTGGGGCGGCTGGTCGCCGCTGCGGGGCGGACTGATCCCGGGCACGGCGGTGTTCGTCTGCGACCGGGACTGATCCCGGACCCCCGCGGTGTTCGTCTGCGACCGGGACTGAGCCCGGACCCCCGCGGCGCCCCTGGGACACTGGCCGGGTGATGCGTGAAGCCGCCGCCCTGGAACTGCCCGTCCGTTCCGTCCTGCCCCGGCTGGACGAGGCGCTGGACGGCCGGGGCGCGGCCGTCCTGTGCGCGCCGCCCGGCACCGGCAAGACCACCCTCGTTCCGCTCGCCCTCGCCGGACTGACCGGCCCCG
>NZ_JACADT010000740.1:0-2847 GCF_013421635.1 Streptomyces sp. UH6
CTGGGCGGGCAGGGCGGCGGTGGGCGCGTCGGCGTGGACCGGGGCCGAGGACTCCTCCGTGCCGAACAGGTAGGCCTGGCTCCGTGCGTAGTCGTCCCCGCCGTAGGGGTGACCGTGGCCGGAGGACCCGTAGGAGTCGGCGGACCGGTAGGAGCCGGCGGGGTCGCCGTGGCCGTAGGCGTCGTCACGGACGTACGGGCCGTCGGAGCCCTGGGGGTACGAGCCGTGGGCGTCGTACGTCGTCCGGTACTGCTCCTGCCCCGGCCGGTCCCCGGCGGCGGGCGCCGTACCGGTGACGGGGGGAGTCGGAGTGTCGCCCTTGCCCTTGCGGCCGGCGGCGGAGCGTCGGTGGCGTCCCATTCCTCTGCTGGCCTCTCTCGGTGCTGCGGTCCACGCCACTCACTCGTAAGGGTGAGTTTCGCTGGGGGTCGAGGGGGGACGCTACCGCATCGCTCCAGGGGGTGTGGGCGTCCGGTGAGGTTTTTGCTCGGTTAGCGTGCACACATGAACGACGATGCACGACTGGTCGCCTGGGTCCGGGGCAAGGTACAGCGCGTGGGTTTCCGCTGGTTCACGCGTGCGAAGGCGCTGGAGCTCGGCGACCTGAGTGGTTTTGCTCTCAATCTCCAGGACGGACGCGTCCAGGTGGTCGCGGAGGGCCCCCGTGACCGCTGCGAGCGGTTGCTGGAGTGGCTGACGGGGGAGGACACGCCGGGCCGCGTGGACGGCGTCACCGAGATTTGGGACACACCCCGCGGCGGCTACGACGGCTTCGAGATCCGCTGACGGCCGCCCCGTGCGGCCGCCCGGAGGCCGTCCTCCGAGCGGCCCCGGGCGGCCCGGGGACGGAAAAGTCCAGGTGGCCGCCGCACAAGGGTTGTCAGGGCCGACGCCACAGGCCAGGATGATCCGCACGCCCCCGGGCCCCGCAGGAGACGCCGCGCCAGCAGTTCCGCGCAGAGCGCCCCGGGGACACCGTCGATACGGGGCGTGATCGTGTTGACCGTCAAACTTTTTGGTGAGACTCTGAAAGCCCCGCGCACCCTAGCTGTTTGGCATGTGGAAACAGCGGCAGGAACTCAGCTGACATCGCAGTGTCGGGCACTACGGGTGCGATTCCCTCACGACCCACCACCGCTTCGGTCGGTCACTCAGTGTGGAGGACCATCCATCATGGCAAAGGCGCTTCTCGGTTACGTCGGCGGCTCCGACCCGCGACTCCTCGCCGAGATGCGACGGCTCCAGCAGCGCGTCCAGGACCTGGAATCCGAGCTCGTCAGGATCCAGGCCGAGAAGGACGCGCTCGCGGCTGCCGCTTCTCGCGACCGCATCATGGAGAGCATGGAGAGCATCGACGCCCACCAGGCGGAGCCCGCGTACACCTGACCCGGCCCGCGCGCAGGCCGGAGCCGCGCCCGCACCCCCGCCGGTGCCTCAAGGGACGCCCTCGGCGTCCCTTTCGCCGTTACCGCTCCCTCTCCGGCCCTCCGCCCTCACCGCCCCGTCAGCGCTCGTCCGCGTCTCCGGCCCTCCCGGGGCCGGGCCGGCCCCACCCCGCAGCCGTTCTCGTAGCTCTGATCTGCCCACCGCCCCGCCGTGCGAAACCGGATCGGTCCGCCGGCGCGTCGGGACCGGTGCATTGAGACCGGTTTCATGGAGAAGCGGAGGAACCCGCCGGTAAAGTCCACCGGCGTGCACCTCAAAGCCCTGACCCTCCGCGGCTTCAAGTCGTTCGCGTCCGCGACCACGCTCCGGTTCGAGCCGGGGATCACCTGCGTGGTCGGCCCGAACGGCTCGGGCAAGTCCAACGTCGTCGACGCGCTGACCTGGGTCATGGGCGAGCACAGCGCCAAGTCGCTGCGCGGCGGCAAGATGGAGGACGTCATCTTCGCCGGGACCACCGGCCGCCCCCCGCTCGGCCGTGCCGAGGTCTCGCTGACCATCGACAACTCCGACGGCGCCCTCCCCATCGAGTACGCCGAGGTCACCATCACGCGGATCATGTTCCGCAACGGTGGCAGCGAGTACCAGATCAACGGCGACACCTGCCGCCTGCTGGACATCCAGGAACTCCTCTCCGACTCCGGCATCGGCCGCGAGATGCACGTGATCGTCGGCCAGGGCCAGCTCGACTCGGTGCTGCACGCCGACCCGATGGGCCGGCGTGCCTTCATCGAGGAGGCGGCCGGCGTCCTCAAGCACCGCAAGCGCAAGGAGAAGGCGCTGCGCAAACTGGACGCCATGCAGGCAAACCTGGCCCGCGTCCAGGACCTCACCGACGAACTGCGCCGCCAGCTCAAGCCGCTCGGCCGGCAGGCCGCCGTGGCCCGCCGGGCCGCCGTCATCCAGGCGGACCTGCGGGACGCCCGGCTGCGGCTGCTCGCCGACGACCTGGTCAGGCTGCGCGAAGCCCTCCAGGCCGAGGTCGCCGACGAGGCCGCCCTCAAGGAGCGCAAGGAGGCCACCGAGGAGGTGCTGCGCACGGCGCTGCGGCGCGAGGCGCTGCTGGAGGACGAGGTCCGCCGTCTCACCCCGCGGCTCCAGCGCGCCCAGCAGACCTGGTACGAGCTCTCCCAGCTCGCCGAACGCGTCCGCGGGACCGTCTCCCTGGCCGACGCCCGGGTGAAGAGCGCCACCGCCGCCCCCGTCGAGGAACGCCGGGGCCGAGACCCCGAGGAGATGGAACGCGAGGCCGCCCGGGTCCGGGAGCAGGAGGCCGAGCTGGAGGCCGCCCTGGAGGCGGCCGAGCGCGCGCTGGAGGACACCGTCGCCCACCGCGAGGAGCTGGAGCGCTCCCTCGCCGCCGAGGAACGCCGCCTCAAGGACGTCGCCCGCGCCATCGCCGAC
>NZ_JACADT010000741.1:0-2843 GCF_013421635.1 Streptomyces sp. UH6
CGCCTCGTCGACGAACGCGCGGAACATCTGAGTGCTGCCGGCCGGGTCGTAATTGCCCTGGGGGCCCTGGGTGTTAGCCATGGTCCACGACCCTAGCGAATGGCGGGCACGTCCCCCAAGTGCTGTCCGCGACCGGCCCGGAACCGACCCCCGGCCCGCCCGGAACCTCCCTCCGGCCCGCACGCCCCGCTCACCCGCCCGTCCGCCGCATCCGCCGCGCACCCGATCCGGCGCCCGGTCCGGCCCCCGGCCCACCACCCGCCCCGCCCCGAAACCGGTGCCAACCCGCCCGAACCGGCCGTGACCTGCACTCTTACCGAACCTTCACTTTCGCCAATACTTGCCTTTGCCAAGTTTTGATGTAGGTAACACCGATTTCATTTGCCTACTGCAACCAACTACTCCTACGGTTGCGTATGGCAACGAATCGGCAGGGTCCCCGGGAGGCTGGATGGCCAGGCAGGCGCAGTTCGAGGAGCTGCTGAGACAGCTCAGCGCCGTCGGCGCCGTCAAACGGGAACTGGGGCGGCAGCTGCCCCCCGAGTGCCCGTCCGGATCGGCCGCCGTGCTGACCCTCCTGGACCGCCACGGGGACATGCGCCTGAGCCGGCTCGCCGAGCTGCTCGCGGTGGACATCTCCGTGTGCAGCCGGCACGTCTCGCACGTCGCCGACCGCGGATGGGTCGAGCGGCTGCCCGACCCGGACGACAAGCGGTCACGCCTGCTGCGTCTCACCGAGGCGGGCCACGACCAGATCGCGGACCTGTCCCGCCGGTCGACCGCGCTGCTCTCCGAGTGGCTCGACGACTGGAGCGACGAGGACGTCACCCGGCTCACCGAGCTGATGACGCGCTTCCGGCAGAGCTTCGGCGACTGCCGTCGCACCACGACCACGCAGCACACCCAGTAGACGACCACCCAGTAGACGAAGGAAACGTATGGCAACCACCACACCAGCCGGTGTGCGGGCCAGCGCCGAGCACGGGGGAGGGACCTCCGGCGGCGTCCAGATGACGCACCGGCAGATCTTGGAGGCCCTGTCGGGCCTCATGCTCGGCATGTTCGTGGCGATGATCTCCTCCACCATCGTGGGCAACGCGATGCCGCGGATCATCGCCGACCTGGGCGGCGGCCAGTCCGCCTACACCTGGGTGGTCACCTCCTCGCTGCTGGCGATGACGGCGTCCACCCCGCTGTGGGGCAAGCTCGCCGACCTCTTCAACAAGAAGCTGCTGATCCAGATAGCCCTGGTCATCTTCGTGGTCGCCTCGGCGGGCGCGGGCTTCTCCCAGAACCCCGAGACGCTGATCGCCTTCCGCGTCTTCCAGGGCATCGGCGGCGGTGGCCTCGCGGCGCTGTCCCAGGTCATCCTGGCCTCGATCATTTCCCCGCGGGAACGCGGGAAGTACGCCGGCTACCTCGGCGCGGTGTTCGCGGTCGCAACCGTGGGTGGTCCGCTGCTGGGCGGCGTCATCACCGACACCGAGTCGCTGGGCTGGCGCTGGTGCTTCTACGTGGGCATCCCGTTCGCCGTGGTCGCCCTGATCGTGCTGCAGAAGACGCTGAACGTCCCGACGGTCAAGCGGAAGGTGAAGGTCGACTGGCTGGGCGCCACCCTGGTCGCCGCCGCGACCTGCCTGCTCCTGCTCTGGGTCACCTTCGCCGGTGACAAGTACGAGTGGATCTCCTGGCAGACCTACGCGATGGTGGGCGGTTCGATCGCCCTGACCCTGCTCTTCCTGCTGGTCGAGTCGAAGGCTTCCGAGCCGATCATCCCGCTGCGGCTGTTCCGCAACCGCACCGTCGCGCTCTCCGCGTTCGCCTCGCTCTTCGTGGGCATCGGCATGTTCGCCGGCACCATCTTCTTCGCCCAGTACTTCCAGCTGGCGCGGGGCGAGTCGCCGACCATGTCCGGCGTGCTGACCATCCCGATGATCGGTGGTCTGTTCGTCTCCTCCACCGTCTCCGGCAACCTGATCACCCGGACCGGCAAGTGGAAGGCCTGGCTGGTGGCCGGCGGCTTCCTGCTCGCCGCGGGCCTGGGCCTGCTGGGCACCATCCGCTACGACACGCCGTACTGGCACGTCGCCGTCTTCATGGCCGTGATGGGCGTGGGCGTCGGCATGATGATGCAGAACCTGCTGCTCGCGGCGCAGAACCAGGTCGCCCCCAGCGACCTCGGCGCGGCCAGCTCGGTGGCCAACTTCTTCCGCTCGCTGGGCGGCGCGGTGGGCGTCTCCGCCTTCGGCGCGGTGCTGGCGAACCAGGTCACCGACTACGTCAAGGACGGTCTGGCCGACCTGCCGCCGAAGTACGCCGCGGCGATGGGCTCCGGCAACGCGAGCGACTCCATCCCGGACGTCTCCGCCCTGCCCGGCCCGCTGCGTGAGGTGATGGAGAGCGCCTACGGCCACGGCATCGCGGACATCTTCCTGATCTCCGCGCCGATCGCCCTGTTGGCGTTCGTCCTGACGATCTTCATCAAGGAGGTCCCGCTGAAGACGCACTCCGCGATGGAGGAGGCCTCCGGATCGGTCTCCGCCGACCAGGCCGAGGCGCCCGGTACCGCCCCCGCGGGCCCGAAGCACGCCGCTCCGTCCGCCGGAGCCGTCGCCGCCACCACGGCCAACGCGGTCGCCGCCACGGCGGCCCCGGAGCGCCCGGGGCTTCCGGTCCACGGCCACGTCCGCAACGCCGACAACGCCCCGCTGCCGCACGCGGCGGTGACGCTGATCTCCCTCGAGGGCCGTCAGCTCGGCCGGGCCATCGCCCAGGCCGACGGCGCCTACGCGGTGGACGCCCCGGGTGTCGGCTCCTACGTGCTGATCGCCTCGGCCGACGGC
>NZ_JACADT010000742.1:0-2842 GCF_013421635.1 Streptomyces sp. UH6
GGGCCGCGGCTTCACCCTGGGCCGCCGGCACTCCCGGGTCTCCCGCCACCCCGAGGTCAAGGGCGAACTGCCGCTGGCCGCGCTCGCCGAGGAGATCGACACCCGGACCGGCGAGGGCGAGCCGATCCGCGCCCTGGTCGTCCTGGGCGCCAACCCGGTCCTCTCCGCGCCCGACGGCGACCGCCTGGACCGCGCGCTCGCCTCCCTCGACTTCATGGTGAGCGTCGACCCCTACCTCAACGAGACCTCCCGCCACGCCCACGTCGTGCTGCCCCCGCCCCCGCCGGCCCAGAGCCCGCACCACGACTTCGCCCTCAACTCCCTCGCGGTGCGCAACCAGGCCCGCTACACCCGCCCCGCCGTACCGCTCGAGCCCGGCCGCATGGCGGAGAGCGAGATCCTCGCCCGGCTGGTCCTCGCCGTGAGCGGCGCGCCGGACGCCGACCCGGGGACCGTCGACGCCACCGTCATCTCCCGGACCCTCGGCCAGGCCGTCCAGGACCCGCACTCCCCGGTGCACGGCCGTGACCCCGGAGAACTCGCCGCCGCCCTCACCGGCACGGACGGCCCCGAACGCCGCCTCGACCTGATGCTCCGCCTCGGCCCCTACGGCGACGGCTTCGGCTCCCGCCCCGGCGGGCTCTCCCTGCGCGAACTGCTCGACCACCCGCACGGCGTCGACCTCGGCCCGCTGCGGCCGAGGCTCGACGAGGTGCTGCGGACCCGCAGCGGGCTGATCGAACTGCTGCCCGAGCCGATCGTGGGCGACCTGCCGCGCCTGCGCCGGGCGCTGCGCGACCGCCCCGACGGCATGCTGCTCGTCGGACGCCGGCACCTGCGCTCCAACAACAGCTGGATGCACAACCTCCCCGCCCTCACCGGCGGCTCCAACCGCTGCACCCTGCACCTGCACCCCGAGGACGCCGCCCTGCACGGCATCGCCGACGGCGCCCCGGTCCGCGTCAAGGGGGCCGGCGGAGAGGTCACCGCCCCCGCCGAGATCACCGACGCCGTGCGCCGCGGCGTGGTCAGCCTGCCGCACGGCTGGGGCCACGACCGGCCCGGAACCCGCACCGGGCACGCCTCCGCCGACCCCGGGGCCAACGTCAACCAGCTCCTCGACGGCACCCTCCTCGACCCGCTCTCCGGCACCGCCGTGCTCAACGGCGTCCCGGTCACCCTCACCCCCGCCGGCTGAGCCCCCCGGCACCGTCGGCCGCGTTCGGAGCAACCGGCCGCGCCGTCCGCCGCGCCCCGTGCCAGGGTGGAGGCGACGCGATCACGGTCGGGACGGGAGGCGGGGTGCACCGCGCGAGGCAGAGGCAGATCCTGCGGGCACACCGGGCCGCGTGCGCCGGAAGGCGGGCACCGTGAACGAGCAGCCGTCCGCCGAGGCCGAGCCCTTCGGGGACCTGCGCAAGCGGCTGGACTCCGAGATGGACCAGATCGCCCAGCAGCTGCGGGCGCTGGCCTCCACCAAGGACCGCCTCCAGGGCCTCCTCGACGCGGTGCTCACCATCACCGCCGAACTCGAGCTCCGGGAGGTGCTGCGACGCATCGTCGCCACCGCCATGCAGCTCTGCGACGCCCGCTACGGGGCGCTCGGAGTGCTGGACGAGGAGGGCGAGTTCCTCGAGGAGTTCATCACCGTGGGGCTGAACGAGGAGGAGTACCGGGCGCTGGCCGGCATCGAGTTCCCGCACGGCGACGGCGTCCTGGGACTCCTCATCAAGAACCCCGAGCCGCTGCGGCTGGAGGACGTCTCCGGGCATCCCGCCTCGGTCGGCTATCCGCCCGGCCACCCCCACATGCGCTCCCTGCTCGGCGTCGCCATCAGCGTCCGCGGCGAGATCTACGGAGACCTCTACCTCTCCGAACGACACGACGGCCGGCCCTTCGACCGGGGCGACCAGGAGGTCCTGGTCGCCCTGGCCAGCGCCGCCGGCATCGCCATCGAGAGCGCCCGCCTCTTCGAACAGGTCCGCGACAGCGCCGAGACCTTCCAGCGCCTGCTGCTCCCCACCCTGCCCGACCTCAGCCCCTACGCCGCCGCCACCGTCTACCGCCCGGCCGCCGAGCCCAACCACCTCGGCGGCGACTGGTACGACGCGATGCGGCTGCCCGACGGCGCGCTGGGCATCGTCATCGGCGACGTCTACGGCCACGACCTGCCCGCGGCCGC
Organism: Streptomyces sp. UH6; assembly: GCF_013421635.1. Lineage (NCBI taxonomy): Bacteria > Bacillati > Actinomycetota > Actinomycetes > Kitasatosporales > Streptomycetaceae > Streptomyces > Streptomyces sp. UH6. Next base: position 2,183 of record NZ_JACADT010000742.1, read on the forward strand.
CGTCATGTCGCAGGTGCGCAACATGCTGCGGGCGCTGTTCTACGACCGCCGCACCCCGCCCAGCGACGTCCTGCGGCAGCTCGACGTCACCGTGGCCGCCGGCCCCGGCTCCGCGGTGACCACCGTGCTGGTGGCGCGGGTGGAACCCCGCGAGGAGGACTGGATCCTGCACTGGTCCTCCGCCGGTCACTTCCCGCCGCTGGTGATCATGCCGGACGGGCAGGCCGAGTACCTGCTCCACGAGCCCGGCGTGCCGCTGGGCGTCGACCCGGAGCTGCCCCGCCCGGACCACCGCAGGCGGCTGCCGCCGCGGGCCACGGTGGTCTTCTTCACCGACGGCGTCGTCGAGCACCCCGCCCACGCCATCGACGAGGGCATGGACGCCCTGCTCGAACTGGCGCTGACGCACGCCGATCTGCCGGTGGAGGACCTGGTGCACGCACTGGCCGACCACCACCCCAGCGACGGCCGCGACGACATGGCCATCCTCGCGCTGCGCCTTCCGGACGAGACCTGAGCCACCCGCAGCGCACGGGCCGCGGGCCCCGGTGTCCCGCGCGTCCGTCCTCGCCCGGCCGCCGTGACAGGGCGCGGACGTCGCGACGCGCTTTCCCGCTGGACCCGCGGCCCGGACGAGGCGATGCTGGGGCCCGCCCGGTC
>NZ_JACADT010000743.1:0-2844 GCF_013421635.1 Streptomyces sp. UH6
CGCCCCCGCCACTTTCGTGCTGCTCCGCCACGGTGAGACCCCACTGACCCCGCAGAAGCGTTTCTCCGGCAGTGGCGGCACGAACCCGTCGCTCTCCGAGGCGGGACGGGAGCAGGCCCGGCGCGCCGCCGGACTGCTCGCCGCCCGGGGCACCGTGCAGGCGATCGTCAGCTCCCCGCTGGCCCGCACCCGGGAGACCGCCGCCGTGGTCGCGGACCGCCTCGGCCTCGACGTCACCGTCGACGAGGGACTGCGCGAGACCGACTTCGGCGCCTGGGAGGGCCTGACCTTCGCCGAGGTCATGGACCGCCACCCCGAGGACCTCAACGCCTGGCTGACCTCCCCCGCCGCCCGTCCCACCGGCGGCGGCGAGAGCTTCGAGGCGACCGCCGCCCGCGTCGAGGAGGCCCGTGACCGCCTGATCGCCGCCCACGCGGGCCGCACGGTCCTCCTCGTCACGCATGTGACGCCGATCAAGACCCTGGTCCGCCTGGCCCTGGGCGCCCCGCCGGAGTCGCTGTTCCGCATGGAGCTCTCGGCGGCCTCGATCTCCGCCGTGGCGCACTACGCCGACGGCAACGCCAGCCTCCGGCTCTTCAACGACACCTCTCACCTGCGGTAGTAGGCGCGGGCGGCCGGCCGCGCGGCGGTGGGCGCCCGCGCCGCGGGGCGGTGGGCGCCGTGGTGGACGGCGCCAGGACGGCCCGGCCTATCCCAGGGCGCCCTGCTCCACGATGTGCCTGGCGTACGCCTCGTCGAGTTCCCGCAGGTCCACGCTGGCGTGCACCGTCACGCCGGGCGTGGGCGCCACGTGCTTGAGCAGCAGTGCGAGCACGGCCTCGGTCAGCTCCGCCTTGACCGCCTCGGTACGGCCCGGCCTGAGCGCGATGTCGACGTGTATCACCGTGTGCCCGGGCGCCCCGTCGGCCACGAACGTCTCGTCGACGCTTCGGAAGCGGGTCTTGCAGCCGGCGGCGGAGGTCCGGGCGATCTCCGCCACCAGCGGGTGCAGCGCGCGGGCGAAGCCCGGACGGTCGAAGGACCCGGTCAGCGACTCGGAGTGGTCGACGGTGATGTGCGGCATCGGATGCCCCCTGTCAGGACGGAAGTCACGTGGCTCCGGCATCCTCTCCCATCGCGCGTCCGGCCGGTGGCGGACCGGCGGATCCCCTGGATCTGCCGGACCCGGCGGCCCCACGGACCCGGCGGCCCCCCCCGGGACCGGCGGCCCCCGGACCTGCCGGACCTGCCGGATCTCCTGGACCCGGCGGATTCGCAGGCCCTGGTCGAACCTGCGGCCCCGGTGGAACTCCCGGGCCTAGTGGATCTCCCGGACGACCACGTCCAGCGCCCACGGCCTGCCGGCCCTCGCCGGGGGCTCGGCCTCCACCGTGTGCCCCAGGTCGCGCAGCGCCTCCACCAGCTCCGCCGGACCCTGCGGGTCCGCGCCGTCCGACAGCAGGGCGCGGACGATGCGGCCCTTGGTGGCCTTGTTGAAGTGGCTCACCACGGAACGCTTCTCCACGCCGTCCACCAGCTGCGCGTGCAGCACCCGCACGGTGGCCGTCCGGCCCGCGACCTCGCCCTTCGGCTTCCACGCGGCGGCGTACGCCGACGACCGCAGGTCCAGCACCAGGCCGTCCCCGGCGGCCTCGGGCATCGCCGCGGCCATCGGCGCCCGCTCCACCTCCGAGCTGGTCGTCGGCCGCAACCCGGTCGTCGAGGCGCTGCGCGAGGGCGTGCCCGCCAAGACGCTCTACGTGCAGCAGTTCATCGACAGCGACGAGCGGGTCCGTGAGGCGCTGCAGCTCGCCGCCGAGCGCGGCGGCATCAACCTGATGGAGGCGCCGCGCCCCGAGCTCGACCGGATGACCAACGGGCTCAACCACCAGGGTCTGGTCCTCCAGGTCCCGCCGTACGAGTACGCGCACCCCGAGGACCTGGTCGCCGACGCCGCCGACGCCGGTGAGGACCCGCTGGTCGTGGCCCTGGACGGCGTCACCGACCCGCGCAACCTCGGTGCCGTGGTCCGCTCCGTGTCCGCCTTCGGCGGTCACGGCGTGGTGGTGCCGGAGCGCCGCGCGGCCGGTATGACGGCGGGCGCGTGGAAGACCTCGGCGGGCACCGCTGCCCGCACGCCGGTGGCGCGGGCCACCAACCTGACCCGGGCGCTGGAGCAGTACAAGAAGGCCGGCCTGGTCGTGGTGGGTCTGGCGGCCGACGGCGAGCACGAGATCGGCGAGCTGGAGGCGCTCTCGGGCCCCGTCGTGATCGTGGTCGGCAGCGAGGGCAAGGGCCTGTCCCGGCTGGTCGGCGAGACCTGCGACTTCCGGGTCCGCATCCCGATGCCGGGTGGCGCCGAGTCGCTGAACGCCGGTGTGGCGGCGGGCATCGTGCTGTACGAGGCGGCACGCCGCCGGGACTGACCCCGGCCCGGCACGGGGCCGAGGCCCCGCAACGCCTCGAACGGGTGTGCAGAAATTCGCCCGCGCGGGGTGTTTTGCGGACGACTGCCGAGCTTGACGTGCTTCGGACAGATCGGGGCGCACGGAGCAGTGTCCTTACGTGTCGTCACTCGGTTAGATGAGTGTGGACACCAGAACACCCCGCACACCTACGGGGGACCGTCCGTCGGGCTTCGACGACACCCCCGCGCTGAGCATGGTGAAGGTGCCCTGCGATCCCGCGCAGGTCATCGTCAATCACGCGAGTTTCCGCGTGCAGTTGGGCGCCTCGGCGCGGCGGGCCAGGTCGACGCGGATCGCCGGGCACGTGAGAGCCACCGAGGACACGACGCCGATCCCGGTCGTCGCGCAGCCGGGTCCGCCCGCCGCCGGCCGGAAG
>NZ_JACADT010000744.1:0-2840 GCF_013421635.1 Streptomyces sp. UH6
GCCCGCCCCGGCCGCGCGCCGCGGACGGCTCACCGGGGCGAGGAGCATCCCGGCGATGGCGTCGGAGAGGAAGTCGCCGACGGCCGGCCAGTCGGGCTCCTCGCCGTCCCGTTCCGCGCGCTCCTCGATCTCGGCGCACGCCGAGCTGATGAGGTGGGCCATCAGCGCCGTCCGGCCCCGCACCACCGCCGGGTCCAGATGGCTCAGCCGGGCGCCCACCGACCGCGCGATCCGGGCGGTGGTCGGCGCGGTCACGGCGGTCCGCCGCATCAGCTGCGAGACCGAGGGGTCGTGGAGCGCGAGGCTGAAGAAGCGGGCCCGCCAGGTCGGCCTCGACAGCTCTCCCAGCACCTCGGTCACCGGGACGACCAGGGCCCGCACGTCGCCCAGCAGCGAGTCGGAGCCGTCGAAGACGGCGCGGCTGCGCACCTCGACCTCCTCCATGTGCCGCTCGACCAGTGCGCGCAGCAGGCCGTCGCGGCCGCCGAAGTGGTAACCGACGGCCGAGTGGTTGTTGTTGCCGGCCGCCTCCGCCACCTTCCGGTCGGAGACCTGGGCGATGCCCTGCTGGGCGAACAGCCGCTCGGCGGCGTCGAGCAGGGCGGTCCGTGCCCGCTCCGATCTGGCCATGGACGGCTCCTGGGCTCCGTGTGAGATGTCCGACGTTCAGCGCCAAGTTAACCCACCCGAAGCGAGTAAGACACCTGACTTGATTTACGCTGGGCATCCAAAGCTAAGTCGGGCGACTTAGTTCGGCTCGCTGCACGGAGGAGCACCACACCTTGGACACCGCCACCGCACCCACCGGGGAACCCGGCGCCTCCGGGCTTCCGGCCGGCCGGCCGCCGGAGGACCGCAGGACGCGTATCGGGCGTTACGTCGCCCTGTTCGTGATGCCGTTCCTGATGGTCACGATGATGTACGCGAGCTACGTCGGCACCATGCACGAGCCGACGGCCGACCACATGCCGGTCGCGGTCGTCGGCACCGGGCCCGCCGCCGAGGCGGTCGTCTCCGCGCTCGACGACTCCCCCGGCGGCGCCGTCGACGCGCGGCTGGTCGGCGACGCGGACCGGGCGGTCGACCTGCTGCGGGACCAGGAGGTCACGGGCGTCCTCGAGATACCCGCCGGTGACGGCGGACCGGCGGTCCTCACCACCGCGTCGGCGGGCGGCGCCTCCCAGGCGAGCACCGTCGCCCAGCTCCTCACCCCGGTCACCGTGGGGCAGGGCTGGGACCTCGAGACCAAGGACGCGGCGCCCCTTCCGGACGGCGACATGGCGGGCATCGCCGTGCTCTTCGCCGCCATGGGCATGATGCTGGCGGGCTACGTACCGCTGAGCGTGCTGACCATGTCGATGCCGTACCTGCTGTCGGTGCGCCGCTTCGTGCCGCTGCTGGCGGGCTGGTCGTTCGTGACCAGCAGCGTGATCTGGCTGATCCTCGGACCGCTGGTCGGCGCGGTCGACGGGCACTACCTCGCGTTCGTCGGCATCGGCATGCTGGCCACCGGCGCGGTGGGCTGCGCCCAGATGCTCTTCACCAAGCTGGTCGGACCGCTGGCCGTGCTCGTGGGCATGCTGCTGTGGGTGTGCTTCGGCATGCCGGCGTCGAACCTGGCGCTGTCCGTCCACACCATGCCGGGCTTCTTCCAGTGGCTGCACGGCGTGCTGCCGCTTCCCGCGGCCGGTGAGTCGCTGCGCAGCCTCCTCTACTTCGACGGCCGCGGCCTGGACGGCCACCTGATCACCCTGGGCGTCTGGCTGGTCGCCGCCCTGGCGCTCGCCCTGCTCAAGGAGCGCAAGGGGCACCTGATCCCGGCCGCTCCCCCGGTGACCGACGGCAGCACGCCGCTGCCCGCGCTGGCCGGCGGGCCGGTGCGGCCGCTGTGGGTGCGCCGGGTCGCGGCGGTGGCGTTCCCGCTGTCGATCCTGGTGATGGTGGTCGGCCTGATGGGCGCCTCCATGCACAAGCCACAGATCCACGACATGCCGGTCACGGTCGTCGGGGCGACCACCGGGCAGGCCGAGCAGGTGACGGCCGCGCTCGAGCCCGAGCTGGGCGGGATGCTCGAGCTGTCCACCGGCGACTCGGTGGAGGAGGCCGAGGAGCGGATCCTCGACCAGGAGATCGTCGGCGCCTACGTCCTGCCCACCGAGCGCGGCGGCGCGGCCACCCTGCTGACCTCCTCGGCCGCGGGCAACAGCCAGCACATGGCGCTGCGGCAGATGTTCCAGCAGATCGCCGCGGGCTCGCAGACGCCCCTGGAGACCAAGGACGTCAAGCCGCTCACCGAGCACGACACCATGGGCAGCAACAGCATGTACGTCGGCATGTCGTGGATCATGGCCGGCTTCCTGCTGATGGCGGTGCTGCGCGGCGGCGCGCCGGAGCTGACCCGGACCCGGGGGATCCTGCCGTTCCAGGCGGGCTGGGCGGTGGGAATCTCCGCCTGGCTGTGGCTGCTGTTCGACGTCATGATCGGCGCGATCGACGTCCCCGCGTGGCAGTTCGTCGCCTGCGGGGCGCTGACCGTGTTCGCCGTGTCGCTGGCCACCGCCGTGTTCACCCGCACGGTGGGCCTCGCGGCCATCGTGCCGGTGATGGTCGTGATGATGCTGGCGGGCGTGCCGGCCTCGGGCGGCGGCATGTCGGTCCACATGGTCCCGGAGGTCTTCGCCCACCTGAAGGACGTGCTGCCGCTGCCGGCGGCGGTGGACGTCGCGCGCAGCATGGTCTATTTCGACGGCCACGGGATCGGGCGGAACATGCTGGTCGTCGGCGTCTGGGGCGCGGCCGGCCTGGTCCTCAACCTCGTGGTGGACCTGTGGCTGAAGCGG
>NZ_JACADT010000745.1:0-2831 GCF_013421635.1 Streptomyces sp. UH6
CCGCGCCCGCCGCCTCGGCCGCCGCGACCAGCGCGGCCGCGTGCACCGCCTGCTCGTCCAGGACGTGCGTGAAGTTGACGCTGGCGGCGTTCTGCAGCGAGCCCAGCTGGATGAGGTTCGGGAAGCCGTGGCTGGTGAAGCCGTGCAGGGTGCGCGGCCCCCGCTCCGCCCAGGCGTGGAGCAGCTGGACACCGCCCCGGCCGTGGACGGGAAGCCTGCCGGAGACGACACCGGACACCCCGACGGAGAAGCCGGTGGCGAAGATCAGGCAGTCGAGCGCGTACGCGGTGCCGCCGACCACGACGCCGTCGCGGGTCACGCGCTCCAGGCCGTGGGTGTCCGCGGTGTCGACCAGTGTGACGTTGTCCCGGTTGAACGCCGGGTAGTACAGGTCGGAGAAGGTGGGCCGCTTGCAGGCGTACCGGTACCAGGGCTTGAGCTTCTCGGCGACCTCCGGGTCGGTGACGGCGCGCTCGACCCGGGTGCGCAGCGCGTTCATCTTGGCCGCGTCGGCGGCCTCGTAGGCCGCCTCGAACGCCGCGCGGTCACCGTCGCGGCGGAAGCTCGGCAGGAGCTTCTCCAGCAGACCGGCCGACTCCGTCCAGGCGTCCGCCACGAGGTCCTGCTCCGCGGGTTCTCCCGAGACGACGCGCAGGAAGTTCTCCCGCCGCTCGCGCGCCCAGCCGTCGCGGCCGGCGCCGACCTCCTCCGCGCCGGTGCGGCGGTTGGCGCGCACGTCCACGGTCGAGGGGGTGCGCTGGAAGACGTAGACGTGCCCGGCGTCCTCGGCCAGCATCGGGACGACCTGCACGCCGGTGGCTCCGGTGCCCACGACGCCGACCCGCTTGCCCGCCAGCCCCGTCAGGCCACCGTCCGGACCGCCGCCGGTGTAGGCGTAGTCCCAGCGCGAGGTGTGGAAGGTGTGGCCCTCGAAGTCCTCGATGCCGGGGATGCCGGGCAGCTTCGGCTCGGACAGGGTGCCGGTGGCCGTGACGACGTAGGTGGCCCGGAACTCGTCGCCCCGGTCGGTGGCCACGATCCACACCTCGGCGGACTCGTCCCAGGTCAGGGAGGTGACCGTGGTGGAGAAGAGGGCGTCGGGGTACAGGTCGAAGCGTTCCGCGATGCGCACGGCGTGCCGGCGGATCTCCTCGCCGGGGGCGTACTTCCACTCCGGCACGTATCCGGTCTCGTCCAGCATCGGCAGGTACACGTGCGACTCGACGTCGCAGTGGACGCCCGGGTAGCGGTTCCAGTACCAGGTGCCTCCGAAGTCGCCGCCCTTCTCGACGATCCGGACCCGCTCCACGCCCCGCTGACGCAGCCGGGCCCCGGCGAGGATGCCGCCGAAGCCGCCGCCGACGACGGCGACGTCCACCGTGTCCCGCAGCGGCTCGCGCGCGGGGACCTCGCCCGCGTAGGGGTCGGCGGCCCAGTAACCGAACCCGGCGTCCGCGACCCGGTACTGCCGGGCGCCGTCGGGCCGCACCCGCCGTTCGCGTTCCTGGCGGTACCGCTGCCTCAGCTCGGCGAGTTCCTGCCCGGAGGGCGCCTGAGGGGTCGTCATACGAAAGGGCCTCGATCCTGTGAAGTCGGTGCCGGTGAACCGGCCTGTCGCGCAACTCGGCTCAGCCGCCGGTGAATTGGCGGCCGCACATCGGCTACCGTACCCCTACCGGACAACACTGTCCGGTACGAGGACGGGCGCACGGCACCCGTACGCGGCGGACAGGAAGAGTGGTCACCCCATGCAGCGACTCCCGATCCGATTCCCGACCCGGCTTCCTGTCTGGCTCGCCGCCGCCGGCGTGCTGGCGCTCGCCGGGTGCGGGACGGTCCCCGCCTCCTCCTACGACGACGGGAGGGCCGGCGCCGGGCGGGCGGCCACCGGAAAGCCGGCGGCCGTCCCCGCCAAAATGCTCATGCGGCTGACCGAGGTGCACGAGGCGACCGGGATGACGCTGCTGGAGGGCCCCGCCTTCGGCGAGGACGGCCGTCTGCTGGTCGTCGACGTCACCGCGCCCGAGGGCGAGCCGAAGCTGATGAGCGTCGACGTGCGCGGGAAGACCTCACGGGCGCTGTTCACCGACGGCCGGGGCGCCTACACCTCCGCGCAGTTCGGTCCGCACGACGGACGGATCTACCTCACCGACTTCGCCGGCGGGGTGATCCTGAGCCTCGCCCCCGACGGGGGTGATCCGCGGACCTTCTTCTCCGGTGAGGTCGACGGCGCGCGGATGAACCCCGACGACCTCGCCTTCGACCCGGAGGGCAACCTGTACGTCAGCGACTCGCGCGGCTACCGGGAGGGCGAGGACCGCGGCCGCGTGGTGCGCATCGACCGCGACACCCGGAAGGCGACCGTCCTGGCCGACGGGATGGCGGCGCCCAACGGGATCTCGTTCGACGAGGAGCACCGCGGACTGTGGGTCTCCGAACTCACGGAGAACCGGATCTCCTACTTCCTCCTCGACGGGAAGGGCGGTGCGGCGTCCCGGCACACCGCGATCCGGGTCGACGGCGGCGTCGCGCAGACCGACTCGATCGCCGTGGACGCGGACGGCAACCTCTACCAGGCACTGCACGGCCGGCCCGCCATGGCGGTCTACGACCGGCACGGGGAGCGCCTGGCGACCGTCGAGGTGCCGGAGGCCGACGCCGAGGGCCTGGAGTCGGCGACCAACGTGGCCATCACGCCCGGCGGCACGAAGGCGTACATGACGGTCAGCGGGCCCGCCGGAGGCTACCTCTACACGTTCAAGGCGCTCGCCGAGGGGACCCGGCAGTCCAACGGCGGCTGACCGGCGGGGCGGGCGGCGGTGCGGGCGGGC
>NZ_JACADT010000746.1:0-2819 GCF_013421635.1 Streptomyces sp. UH6
GAACACCCTCGAGGCCACCCTCGCCGACCCGCCGCTGCGCAAGGCCGCACGCCGCAAGCCGGAGAAGGCGCTGGCCAAGGCGCTGCGGAAGGAGTCGGGCCGGCTGGCCCGCAGGGTCGAGCGGGCGCTCGCGCTCGAATCCGGCCCCGAGCGCGACACCGCCCTGCACGAGGCGCGCAAGAAGGCCAAGCGCACCCGGTACGCCGCCGAGGCCGCCCGCTCCGCCCTCGGGAAGAAGGCCCGGCGGCTGGCCGACGACGCCAAGTCCCTCCAGCGCCCGCTCGGCGAGCACCAGGACAGCGTCATGGCCCGCCAGGCCCTGCGCTCCCTGGCCCAGGACGCCGGAAAGGCCGGGGAGTCCCAGTTCACCTGGGGCGTGCTCTACGGGCGGGAGGAGAAGGCGGCCGCCCTGACCGAGGCGGCGCTGCCCGCGCGGTGGGCGGACATCGGCCCCCGGCTTCGTCCGAAGGGGTGAACGGAGGGGCGACCGACTGCGGGTACGCTTGAGAGTCACCCTCCCCCCGAAGCCGTCCGCGCCCGGTGGACGGCCGGTCGCCAGCCGGCCGGCGGCAAGGGAGGATCCCCGATCCGCTCATGAAGGTTCAAGGATGTCCGAATCGGTCTTCCCGCAGCTCGAAGCTCTGCTCCCGCATGTGCAGAAGCCGATCCAGTACGTGGGCGGCGAGCTCAACTCCACCGTCAAGCCCTGGGACTCGTGCGACGTCCGCTGGGCGCTCATGTACCCGGACGCGTACGAGGTCGGTCTGCCCAACCAGGGCGTACAGATCCTCTACGAGGTCCTGAACGAGCGTGAGGGCGTCCTCGCCGAGCGCACCTACAGCGTCTGGCCGGACATGGAGGCGCTGATGCGGGAGCACGGCGTCCCGCAGTTCACCGTCGACAGCCACCGCCCGCTCGGCGCCTTCGACGTCTTCGGCCTCTCCTTCTCCACCGAGCTCGGCTACACCAACATGCTGACCGCGCTCGACCTGGCCGGCGTCCCGCTGGAGTCCAAGGACCGCGGCCTCGACGACCCGATCGTGCTGGCCGGCGGCCACGCCGCGTTCAACCCCGAGCCGATCGCCGACTTCATCGACGCCGCGATCGTCGGCGACGGCGAGCAGGCCGTGCTCGACATGACGGAGATCGTCCGCGCCTGGAAGGCCGAGGGCCGGCCCGGCGGCCGCGACGAGGTGCTGCTGCGCCTGGCGAAGACCGGCGCCGTGTACATCCCGCGCTTCTACGACGTCGAGTACCTGGCCGACGGCCGGATCGCCCGCGTCGTCCCCAACCGCTCCGGTGTGCCGTGGCGGGTGTCCAAGCACACCGTGATGGACCTCGACGAGTGGCCCTACCCCAAGCAGCCGCTGGTCCCGCTCGCCGAGACGGTGCACGAGCGGATGTCGGTGGAGATCTTCCGCGGCTGCACCCGCGGCTGCCGCTTCTGCCAGGCCGGCATGATCACCCGCCCGGTGCGCGAGCGCTCCATCACCGGCATCGGCGAGATGGTCGAGAAGGGCCTCAAGGCGACCGGCTTCGAGGAGGTCGGCCTGCTGTCGCTCTCCTCCGCCGACCACTCCGAGATCGGCGACATCGCCAAGGGCCTCGCCGACCGGTACACCGAGGACAAGATCGGCCTCTCGCTGCCCTCGACCCGCGTCGACGCCTTCAACATCGACCTGGCCAACGAGCTGACCCGCAACGGCCGCCGCTCCGGCCTCACCTTCGCCCCCGAGGGCGGGAGCGAGCGCATCCGCAAGGTCATCAACAAGATGGTCTCCGAGGACGACCTGATCCGCACCGTCGCCACCGCGTACGGCAACGGCTGGCGCCAGGTGAAGCTGTACTTCATGTGCGGCCTGCCCACCGAGACCGACGACGACGTGCTGCAGATCGCCGACATGGCGACCCGCGTGATCGCCAAGGGCCGCGAGGTCTCCGGCTCCAACGACATCCGCTGCACGGTCTCCATCGGCGGCTTCGTGCCCAAGCCGCACACCCCGTTCCAGTGGGCCCCGCAGCTCTCCGCCGAGGAGACCGACGCCCGCCTGGAGAAGCTGCGCGACAAGATCCGCGGCGACAAGAAGTACGGCCGCTCCATCGGCTTCCGCTACCACGACGGCAAGCCCGGCATCGTCGAGGGCCTGCTCTCCCGCGGCGACCGCCGCATCGGCGACGTCATCCGCGCCGTCTACGAGGACGGCGGCCGCTTCGACGGCTGGCGCGAGCACTTCTCCTACGACCGCTGGATGGCCTGCGCCGACAAGGCCCTCGCCCCGCACGGCGTGGACGTCGACTGGTACACCACCCGCGAGCGCTCCTACGAGGAGGTCCTGCCCTGGGACCACCTGGACTCCGGTCTCGACAAGGACTGGCTCTGGGAGGACTGGCAGGACGCCCTCGACGAGACCGAGGTCGAGGACTGCCGCTGGACGCCCTGCTTCGACTGCGGCGTCTGCCCCGCGATGGACACCTCCATCCAGATCGGCCCCACCGGCAAGAAGCTGCTCCCGCTGTCGGTCAAGCAGCCCGCCGGCGCCCCGGGCGGTCACAGCCACTGACCCCCGCACGTCCCGCCCGGCGCCGCCGCCGGTTCCCGCACGGAACCGGCGGCGGCGTCGTGCGTACCGGTTTCGTCACCACGCGCATCCTCCGGCGCGCCGTGCGCGTCCCACAGGACGTGGAGACGAAGACGGAACGCGTCCCGGAGCGCCGGGACGAGGGCTGCCTGGTCGCGGCGGTGCGGATACCGGTGCGCGTCGTCGCGCTGGTCGTGGTGCTGCCGCTGCGGATGCTGTGGGACCTGGTCGCGGCGGCCG
>NZ_JACADT010000747.1:0-2819 GCF_013421635.1 Streptomyces sp. UH6
TCAGAGGCGTTCGACGACGGTGGCGATGCCCATGCCGCCGCCGACGCAGAGGGTGGCCAGCCCGTACCGCAGGTCGCGGCGCTCCAGTTCGTCGATCAGGGTGCCGAGGATCATCGCGCCGGTGGCGCCGAGCGGGTGGCCCATGGCGATGGCCCCGCCGTTGACGTTGACCTTGTCCAGGCTCAGGCCCATGTCCCTGGCGTAGCGCAGGACGACGGCGGCGAACGCCTCGTTGATCTCGACCAGGTCGATGTCGTCGACGGTCAGGCCGGCCTTGGCGAGCGCCTTGCGGGAGGCGGGGGCGGGGCCGGTGAGCATGATGGTGGGCTCGGAGCCGGAGACGGCCGCGGAGACGATGCGCGCCCGCGGGGTCAGACCGTGGCGCTCCCCGACCTCCTTGGTCCCGATGGCGACCAGCGCGGCGCCGTCCACGATGCCCGAGGAGTTGCCCGCGTGGTGGACGTGCTCGATCCTCTCGACCCAGTGGTACTTCTGCAGCGCCACCGCGTCGAAGCCGGCCGCCTCGCCGATCGTGGCGAACGAGGGCTTGAGCCTGGCGAGCGAGTCGGCACTCGTACCGGGCCGCATGTGCTCGTCCCGGTCGAGGACCGGCAGCCCGTTGCGGTCCCGGACGGGGACGACGGACCGGTCGAAGCGGCCCTCCTTCCAGGCGGTGGCGGCCCGCTCCTGGGAGAGCGCCGCGTACTCGTCGCAGTCACGGCGCGAGAAGCCCTCCAGGGTGGCGATCAGGTCGGCGCCGATGCCCTGGGGCACGAAGCCGGTGTCGTGGTTGGTGCGCGGGTCCTGCGCCCAGGCGCCGCCGTCGCTGCCCATGGGCACGCGGGACATCGACTCCACGCCGCCGGCCAGGACCAGGTCCTCCCAGCCCGAACGGACCTTCATGGCCGCTATGTTGACGGCCTCGAGACCGGAGGCGCAGAAGCGGTTCTCCTGCACGCCGGCCACGGTGTCCGGCAGGCCCGCGAGGATGGCGGCGGTGCGGGCGATGTCCGCGCCCTGGTCGCCCACCGGGCCGACCACGCCGAGGACGATGTCGTCGACCGCCGCCGGGTCGAGGTCCGGGAAACGGCGGCGGGTCTCGTGGATCAGGCCGACGACGAGGTCGACCGGCTTGGTGCCGTGCAGGGCCCCGTCGGCCTTGCCGCGCCCGCGGGGGGTGCGGATCGCGTCGTAGACGTACGCTTCGGTGCTCACCTTGGGTGTGCCTTCCATTTCCGGGTGTGGGAGAAGCCGGGTGTGGGAGAAGCCGGGTGTGGGAGAAGCCGAGAACTCACACGGGTGGTGGGGGCGGGAGCCGGCCGGTCCTCAGCCGAGGAGGGAGCGGCCGATGATCTCCTTCATGATTTCGGTGGTGCCGCCGTAGATGGTCTGGATACGGCTGTCGAGGAACGCCCGGGCCACCGGGAACTCGCTCATGTAGCCGTAGCCCCCGTGGAGCTGGAGGCAGCGGTCGACCACGCGCTTCTGCAGTTCGGTGGCCCACCACTTGGCCATCGAGGCGTGCACGGCGTCGAGTTCGCCCCGGCTGTGCTCGACGACGCAGCGGTCCAGGAAGGTCCGGGTGACGGCGGCCTCGGTGGCCATCTCGGCGATCTCGAAGCGGATGTGCTGGAGCCTGGCCAGCGGCCTCCCGAACGCCTCGCGCTCCTTCACGTACGTCGTGGTGACGTCCAGGATCGCCTCGGCCGCGGCGGCGGCGCCGACCGCGATGGCCAGCCGCTCCTGCGCGAGGTTGCCCATCAGGTAGGCGAAGGCCTTGTTCTCCTCGCCCAGCAGGTTCTCCTTGGGGACGCGCACGTCGTGGAAGAACAGCTCCGCGGTGTCCTGGGCCTTCTGGCCGATCTTGTCGAGGTTGCGGCCGCGTTCGAAGCCCTCCGTGCCGCGCTCGACCACGAGCAGGCTCTGCCCGCCGCTGCCGCCTTCGGGCGTGGTGCGGGCGACCACGACGACGAGGTCGGCGAGGATGCCGTTGGAGATGAACGTCTTGGTGCCGTTGAGCAGGTAGTGGTCGCCCTCGTCGGTGGCCGTGGTGCGGATGCCCTGGAGGTCGGACCCGGCGCCGGGTTCCGTCATGGCGATGGCGGTGACGATGTCGCCGGAGACGAAGCCGGGCAGCCAGCGCCGTCGCTGCTCCTCGTTCGCGAGCTGGGTCAGGTACGGGCCGACGATGTCGTTGTGCAGGCTGAGGGCCAGCCCGGAGGCGCCGGCGCGGGCGAACTCCTCGATGAGCACGGCGCTGTGACGGAAGTCGCCGGTCCCTCCGCCGCCGTACTCCTCCCCGACGGCCATGCCCAGCAGGCCCTGGCGGCCCGCCGAGCGCCACACCTCGCGGTCGACGACGCCGTCCTTCTCCCAGCGTTCGTGGTGCGGGACCACCTCCTTGGCGAGGAAGGTACGCACCGTCTCGCGGAAGGCCTCGTGGTCGGGGCCGTACAGCTCTCGGTCCATGGTCACAGCCAGCTCCTCACTTGCTCGATCAGCCGAGCGGGATCGGGACCGACGGGGGTGACGTTGAGCATCGTCACGCCCGCCTCACGGAAGGCCTCGACACGGTCGCGGACATGGCCCTCGGGGCCGGCCAGACAGATCTGCTCCAGCAGTTCCGCCGGCACGGCGGCCTCCGCGTCCTTCCTGCGGCCCGCCAGGAAGTGCTCCTGGATCGCGGCCGCGGCGGCCTCGTATCCGTAGGAGCAGACCAGGTCGTGGTAGAAGTTGCGGCCGGGCGCGCCCATGCCGCCGACGTACAGGGCGACGGTGGGCCGCATCAGGTCGCGGACCGCCTCGGCGTCGTCGCCGAC
>NZ_JACADT010000748.1:0-2816 GCF_013421635.1 Streptomyces sp. UH6
CGTCCACGGGCTCGCCGCCGGCCGGGTCGGCCGGCGCCCAGGCGAGCACCGTGACCCGGCCGTCGCCGTGCCGCGTCACCAGGTGGTCCTCTCCCCGGGACAGGACCTGCTCGCCCATCTCGGACATGAAGGCGTACAGGTGGTAGGTGGGCTTCTTGATCTGGCGGTGCGTCAGCAGACCGAACCCGCCGTGGAACGGCGCGGTGGGGATGCCCGTCTCCTCGAACACGTCGCTGAACGTCCAGTAGGAGAAGGAGTCCGCGACATCGCCCCCGTACGCCAGCACCGGGGCGAGGTACGCCGCGTGGAACGCGGTGTCGTGGATCGGGTTGTCCGGCCGGTACGAGGAGTTGAACTCGGTGATGTGGATCGGCAGGTCCGCGAGCCGGGTGCCCGCCAACTGCTCCCGGGGGGCGCCGAACTGCGCGAGCAGCGTGGACGCCGGCATGAGTGTCTGATGTGTGCCGAACGGCACGTGCTGCTCAGGGCCGGAGGAGTAGGCGTGGCGGCTCACGAAGTCGATCGGCAGGTCGCGGCCTTCGACGAACTCGGCGAAGCGCCGGATCCACTCGTCCTGGTAACCGGGTGCCAACGAGGGTCCACCGACCTGGAGTTCGGCGTCGACCTCCTTGACGGCCAGCGCGGTCACCTCGTAGAGGCGGTGGTACGCGTCCTGGTCGGCCGCCCAGAAGGGCGCCAGATTGGGTTCGTTCCACACCTCGATCGGCCACCGGCGTACCTGTTCGATGCCGTAGCGGTCCACCAGGTGCCCGACGACGGCGCGGACCAGGTCCGCCCATTCCCTCTCGTCGCGGGGAGGCGTGATGTTGCCCTTCCACCAGAACACGGTGTCGTCGCCGGAAGCCAGCCCGGACGGCATGAAGCCCAGTTCGAGGAAGGGCGCGATGCCCTTCCCGAGGTAGGCGTCCACCACCTGGTCGAGATAGGTGAAGGCGTGGCGCACGCGCCGCTCGCCGGCGTGGTCGTAGGGCCGGTGGACGCCCATCCCGTCACTCAGCAGGCCATGGCCCCGGATGTGCCGGAAACCGATCTCCTTCTGCACGAGGTCGAGCGAGTCCTGGTAGTCACGCCGCAGCGCGAGGTCGAGCCGGCCCGTGCCCACGCAGTGACGCCACGCGTCGGAGAGCTGGGCTGTCGGCCGGCCGGGAACGACGATCCGCATGGTGGTGGCGGTCCTTTGCTGCGGTGCGGGGTGCGGGGTGCGAGGTCAGGGCTGCGGGGTGCCGGGATGGACGCCGGGTCGTCGGCGTGCGCCCGCGAGAGGTTCTGCGCACCCTAGGGAGCCGTCGAAAACGGTGTCAAGGCCTCGGGCCCCGCCGCCGCACAGCCCAGTAACGATTGAGCAACCTGCGCAAACTGTGGGTGGTCCCTTCCTTGTTCTACACGGTAGACATTGCTGCGACTTGACGGACGGCCATTAGTTTGCGCAAAAACTGCGGCTTGAGGTCTCCATGACGACAGATCAGGGAGTTCCACGATGACGAGGAAGACGCGCTGGGCGACGGCCACCGCGGTGGGCCTGGGTATCGCGCTCGTCGCCACGGGCTGCGCGGGTGGCGGCGACACCGGCGGCGAGGGTCCGTCCGGCGGAAAGGTCACCCTGACCTTCTGGGAGAACGCCATGCCCGGGCCCGGTGACGAGTACTTCAAGGCGGCCGTGAAGGAGTACCACTCGCTGCACCCGAACGTCACGATCAAGCTCCAGCCGATCCAGAACGAGGACTTCGACGGCAAGCTGCAGACGGCTCTCAATTCGGACACCGCACCGGACATCTTCCTGCAGCGCGGCGGTGGCAAGATGCGGGCCATGGTCGAGGCCGGCCAGATCCAGGCGCTGGAGCTCACCGCCACCGACAAGGCGAACGTGGGCACGGCGGCTGTCGCGGGCAATTCGATCGACGGCAAGGTCTACGCGATGCCGACCGACACACAGCCCGAAGGCATCTACTACAGCAAGGAACTGTTCGAGAAGGCCGGCATCGCCGAGCCCCCGAGGACGATGCCCGAGCTCGAGGAGGCCGTCGCCAAGCTGAAGGGGATCGGCGTCGCGCCGATCGCGGTCGGCGCCAAGGACGCCTGGCCGGCCGCCCACTGGTACTACAACTTCGCACTGCGCCACTGCAGCCAGGACGCCATGAACAAGGCCGCCGAGACGCTCGAGTTCGACGACCCGTGCTGGACCGAGGCGGGTGAGGACCTGGAGAACTTCCTCCAGGTCGAACCCTTCCAGAAGGGCTTTCTGACCACCCCATCGCAGCAGGGCGCCGGTTCGTCGGCGGGCATGGTCGCCAATCACAAGGCGGCCATGGAACTCATGGGAACCTGGCAGCCCGGTGTGATCGCCAGCCTGACCCCGGACAAGAAGTCGCTCCCCGACCTGGGCTGGTTCCCCTTCCCCGCCGTCGAGGGCGGCCAGGGCGACCCGACCGCACTCATGGGCGGCGGGGGCGGGTACTCCCTGTCCAAGGACGCGCCGAAGGAGGCCTTCGGCTTCCTCCAGTTCCTGGTCACCAAGGACCAGCAGAAGGCCTACGCCAAGGCCTTCTACACGATCCCGGTGAACAAGGACGCCCAGGACGTCGTCACCGAGCCCTACAACGTCTCGGCGCTCGAGGCCTTCAACAAGGCCTCCTACACGATGATGTTCCTGGACACCGTGTACGGCCAGAACGTCGGCAACGCCATGAACACCGCCGTCGTGAACCTGCTGGCCGGCAAGGGCACCGGCGCCGACATCGCCAAGGACACCAACGCCGCCGCGGCGAAGGGCTGAGGCCGGCGCACGACTCCCCGCA
>NZ_JACADT010000749.1:0-2815 GCF_013421635.1 Streptomyces sp. UH6
CCCCTTAGACCCACAAAGGAAGGATCTCGCTAGCAGGCCGAAGGTGCCTCGGCAGCGTGACCGTTCCCGATCTATATCGCTACCCACCCCAGGGATGCCAGAAGGGCTTCCGCGCCTTCGTCATGCTTCAGCGATCAGGCCAGGAAGCACAGAAGTGCCCTGCCCCTTGCACGGAACCTGCTGCGTTCGTTGGGCCTGGGTAGGCACGGCGATACCTACGACACCTACGACCGCGCACTGCCCGACGAGGGAGCAGCGCAACCTGCTCGCCAAGACCACCGCTGTCGGTTGCACGCTGGCATGGCTGCAGATGTCGCGAGGACGCGGTCACAGCCCAACCGGAAGGCAGGCGACGCCAACAGCAAGCGCTCAGAAGCCCGCGATCGTTCCCGGGCAAGCTCGCCTCACTGCAACCGGCATGGGCGGTGAGGAAGGTACGACCCGACGATCCAAGGCAGCAAGCAGAGAAGAAAATACCCTTACAACCTATTTACTCAGGAATGCTCAAAAGTGATTTGGGCCACAGATACAGTCGCCTCCACCGGGACCCAACAGGTCCAACGATCACGGCTTCCGACGGCCTGACGGCGTAAGCGGAATCCCCACGTTCCGTTCAGACGCGTGCCCCGGGCCGGATCCGATCCGGCAGCATCACGCGGTGTCCGGGGCTGGGTGGTGCTGCGCTGTTCACTCGCTGTCGGCGTCGGCGATGTCGTCGGTGCTGGTCTCGGGCAGCGCGTACCGTCCGGGCGAGACCCGGACGACGCGGCCCGCCTTCACCGCGGCGGCGAGCTCGTTCTTGAGGGTGTTGCCGGACACGGCCGCGATGGCGGCGATGTCGTCGCGGTGCATGCCGTCGACGGGGTCGGCGTCCTCGAGGGCGGCGACGATGCGCTCCAG
This sequence comes from Streptomyces sp. UH6, assembly GCF_013421635.1. Classification (NCBI taxonomy): domain Bacteria; kingdom Bacillati; phylum Actinomycetota; class Actinomycetes; order Kitasatosporales; family Streptomycetaceae; genus Streptomyces; species Streptomyces sp. UH6. Next base: position 901 of record NZ_JACADT010000749.1, read on the forward strand.
CGCGGTCGGCTCCCGCAGCGGCGCCGGCGGGACCGACACCGGCGAGACGGTGGTGCCGCTGGTGGGGGTCTGGCCGGTTGGGGTGTCGAGGTCGGCCAGGTCGACGGCGGTCATCGCGATGTGCTGCCGTCGCTCCCAGTCCGGCCACTCCTGGGCGAGCTGCTGGACCTCGGGCCGGTCGGCGGCGATGTCCCCGGCGAGGTGCCCGTCGAGCCACCGCTCACGGTCCTCAGGGTGCATGGACCGCAGGTCGACCGCCGGGGCGTAGCCGCGGAAAAGCACCGGGGCGCCGCCACGGGTGACGTAGCCGAGGCCCGCGGTGCTCTCGTACTTGCTCGGGTCGAACGCGGCGCGCTGGGAGCGCAGTCCGGCCGGGGGTGCATCCCAGTACTGCGGGATCTCCGAGGGGCGGCACTCCCGCAGGATCGGGTGGTCCAGCACCCGCGCCTGCAGCTCCGACGTCCTGAAGAGCACGGCACCGCCGTTGAGGATCAGGTTGTCGCGGGTCTTGGTGCCGAACATCTCGTCGGCGTTGGCGGCCTGGCCGGCCATCACCACGCTGATGCCGAGCGCGCGGAGCTGGGTGGCCAGGTACGGGGCGATGCCCCACGCCTCGGGGGCGCCGTTCGCGCCCTGCGAGGACAGGAGGTTGACCTCATCGAGAACCAGGAGCACGCGCGGCCCGTCGTGCACGGACCACGGGCGGCCGTGGCGCTCGGGCCAGGTGGCCCGGTGGCGGGCCAGCGCGTAGCCGAGCCGCATGGCCTGCATGCTGTCCGAGGTCCAGGCGCCGATCCTGCCCGCGTAGTCCGACGATCCGCCCTTCTGGTCGCCGTGGATGACGACCATCCCGCCGCGGACGGCGGCGTGCATGATGGCGTCCAGCAGGACCGACTTGCCGCTGCCGGAGACGCCGGCGACCAGGAGGTGGCGGGCGCTGGCCTTGTCCCAGAGCTGGACGCGGGCCTCGTCGCCGTCGGGGTGGATCCCCAGAGCCGCCCAGCCGCCGATCATGCCGGGGTCTGCGGCCGCCTGCCCGGAGCGCAGAGGGTGCGTGTCGAACACGCGGATGACGGCGCTGCCGGCGTTCTGCCGCTCGTAGGAGATGTCCGTGCCCGCGTCCTTGCCGAGCTTGCGGGCGAGGGCCTCACGGTCGACCTCGGCGGGCAGGACCTCGGACTCGGCGGCCTCCACGATGCCCTCCGGCCCGAACGGCGTCTGCTCCTCGAGGACCACCCGCGAGCCCTTGAACGCCGGGAGGCTGTCGGCGACGCGCTGCCACATGCCCGCCAGGCCCTGCGCGGACGGGCCTTCCGGGCGGGCCACCAGGTCGACGCGCAGCAGCGCGTGCCCGGCGTGGACGCCCGGCCTGATGGTGACGACGGGAGCCCCGTAGGCGGCGCTGATGGGCCGTTCCAGGCTCTCGGCGACCGGCCGCCCGTCGGTGGTGATCTCCGCTTCCCAGTGGCTGCCGGGCCACAGTTGGATGCTGGTGAGGCGGTGCCCGATGGCGGGCTGCCCGTCGGCCGCGATCGTCGACCAGGTCGACAGGATCGCCGCGATGAGCGGGTCGACGCGCTCCGTCTTCATCTTGGCGACGGCGGTCTTTCCCTTCGGCTGCCACTTCTTCAGCACCCTGCGGAGCCGCCAGGCGGCGTATCCCTGGGTGGCCCACCAGGCGGCGGACACCGCCCCGGTCAGGGACAGCGGGTCCAGGACACCGAGGGCCAGGAGGTCGGCCCCGGCCAGTCCCTGCGTCGCGCCGGCGGTCAGGCTGACCCCGGTGGCGGCGGCCAGCAGCAGGTGGTGCGCGGACTGCGCGCGCAGGACTCGCCCCGGCAGGCTCTTGCGGAACGCCGCGGGGACGCGGTCCAGGTAGGCGGCCGTCGCGGCCGCCGCCCAACCGGCCGCGCCG
>NZ_JACADT010000075.1:0-11949 GCF_013421635.1 Streptomyces sp. UH6
CCGCAGCATCTCGTCCCGGAGCCGGGCCGGCGTTCCGCTCAGCGTGACGCGGCTCAGCGCCTGGAGGATGCGGCTGACGCGCACCCCCTCGTTGCCCTTCCAGGCCAGCCGGTGCTCACCCATCCAGGGCTGCCAGAGCGCGCCGTCGAGGGTGAGCGGCCGTCCCTCGCTGTCGGTCCTCGGCACGGCCGAGTGGTGCAGGGCGACCACCTCCCACTGGTCGTTGAAGACCGGCGAGCCGGACGAACCGCGCGCGGTGTCGGTGACGTAGTGGACGTAGCTGTCGAGCAGGTCGACGATCTGGTTCTCCCGCAGCGCCAGCTGCTTCGGTTCGCCGTCGGGGTGCTGGACGATGTTCACGAACTCCCCGACGATCGCCTTTCCCTGCGCACCGTCCAGCGGGAGCCAGTGGAACCGCTCGAGCGGCGCGGACCGGTCCCCGCCGTCCGTCACGGCCACCACGCTGAAGTCCAGCTCGGCGTCCGTGACGAAGAAACTCTGCGGATCGAGGGGGAAGGCCGCCGGAACCAGCGGCGTGCCGTCGAGACCGGCCTGGAGATTGAACTCGACGACGGCCCGCCCCGCTTCCTCCTGGCCCCGCAGCACGTGGTTGTTGGTGATCAGCAGCGAGGGGGAGACCATGAAACCGGTGCCGTGGTGCCTGCGGCCCGAGGTCCCGGTCACGGTGATCCTGCCGACGGACCGGGCGGCCAGCTGTCCCCCCTCCAGATACGCCACCTCCGTGAGGTCGTTGCGCCCCATCAGACGCTCCAGACCGAGCACGTCCGCACCGAACTCCTCCGGCTCCAGCGGCAGCGTGCCGCCCGCCGAGCTCCGTGGATCCGTGCGGACGCGCTCGACGGATCCGGCGAGCGACCAGTCCGCGTTGAGCCGGGCCAGCCGTTTCTGCACCCGCTCGGGATCGTCCGCGTACAGCACACCCCGGTCGGCGACGGTGCGGCGGTTCGCCTCCCGCCGCGCGGTGCGCTCCGCGAACCGCTGCCCCGCCTGTTCCAGCTGGAGCGCGTACGCGGCCGTGGCCGGGGAGACGTGTTCCTTGGTGACCATGGACTTACCTTCTCGTCCTGTCGGTTCCCTCCTTCCATTGTGGGACGCGACGGACACGCGTGCCTCTCCGCGGGGACGGGGCGGCCGCGCGGATGCCGCGGCGCGGGCCGGACGGCCACCGCATCCCCGGCCGCGACAGGATCACGCGCGGGCGAACCCGGGACGTTGTCGGTGGCGGCGTCTACTGTTGCCCGTGGTCGGCCTGGGAGCGGGCACGCGGCCGGCGCCGCCCTGCCGGCGACCACCGCGTGCGCGCCCCCGGCCGCCCCGGACACCCGGACCGACCCGCCCCTCTCCCGCACTGGAGCCTGTCGTGAGCAAAGCCGCACCCCCGGCCCCGAACGGACCGCAGACACCGGTCCCCGCCCCTCATGACGTGATCCGCGTACACGGCGCCCGGGTCAACAACCTCCGAGACGTCAGCGTCGACATCCCCAAACGCAGCCTCACGGTCTTCACCGGCGTCTCCGGCTCCGGCAAGAGCTCCCTCGTCTTCGAGACCATCGCCGCGGAGTCCCAGCGGCTGATCAACGAGACGTACAGCGCGTTCGTCCAGGGCTTCATGCCCACCCTCGCCCGCCCCGACGTCGACGTCCTCGAAGGGCTGACGACCGCGATCGTCGTCGACCAGGAGCGCATCGCCGCGGACCCCCGCTCCACCGTCGGCACGGTCACCGACGTCAACGCCCTGCTGCGCATCCTCTTCAGCCGGCTCGGCGATCCCCACATCGGCCCTCCGAGCGCCTTCTCCTTCAACACCCCCTCGGTGCGTGCCGCCGGCGCGATCACCGTCGAGCGGGGAGCCGGCAAGACCGTGAAGCAGACCTTCTCCCGCTCCGGCGGCATGTGCCCCCGCTGCGAGGGCCGCGGCACCGTCTCCGACATCGACCTCACCCAGCTCTACGACGACTCCAGGTCGATCGCCGAGGGAGCCTTCACCATCCCCGGCTGGAAGTCCGACAGCTGGTGGACGGTCAGGATCTACGCGGCCTCGGGCTTCCTCGACCCGAACAAACCCATCCGCGAGTTCACCGAGAAGGAGATGGAGGACTTCCTCCACCACGAACCCGTCAAGATCAAGGTCGAAGGCACCAACCTCACCTACGAGGGCCTGATCCCCAAGCTCCGCAAGTCGATCCTCTCCAAGGACCGCGACGCGATGCAGCCGCACATCCGCGAGTTCGTGGACCGCGCGGTCACCTTCGTCAGCTGCCCCGAATGCGACGGCACCCGTCTGAACGAGACCGCGCGCTCCTCCCGCATCCGCGGCCGGAACATCGCCGAGCTCTGCGCCATGGAGATCGGCGAACTCGCCGCGTGGGCCGCCGAGCTCGACGAGCCCGCCGTGGCCCCCCTGCTCACCTCCCTCCGCGGGGTCCTCGACTCCTTCGTCGAGATCGGCCTCGGCTACCTCGCCCTGGAGCGCCCCACCGGCAGCCTGTCGGGCGGCGAGGCCCAGCGCGTGAAGATGATCCGCCACCTCGGCTCCAGCCTCACCGACGTCACCTACGTCTTCGACGAGCCCACCGTCGGCCTGCACCCCCACGACATCCAGCGGGTCAACAACCTCCTGCTGCGCCTGCGGGACAAGGGCAACACCGTCCTGGTCGTCGAGCACAAGCCGCAGACGATCGCGATCGCCGACCACGTCGTCGACCTGGGCCCGGGCGCGGGCACGGGTGGCGGCACCGTCTGCTTCGAGGGCACGGTGGAAGGCCTGCGCGCGGCCGGCACCGTCACCGGGCGCCACCTGGAGGACCGCACCGCCGTCAAGGACGAGGTGCGCACCCCCACCGGCCGGCTCGAGATCCGCGGGGCCGGGACGCACAACCTGCGGGACGTCGACGTCGACATCCCGCTCGGCGTCCTGGTCGTCGTCACGGGCGTCGCCGGCTCCGGCAAGAGCTCCCTCGTCCACGGCTCACTGGTCGGCACGCCCCTCGGCGCCGACGTGGGGGTGGTCTCCGTCGGCCAGGGCGCGATCCGTGGTTCACGGCGCAGCAACCCCGCCACCTACACAGGCCTCCTCGAGCCGATCCGCAAGGCGTTCGCCAAGGCCAACGGCGTCAAGCCCGCACTGTTCAGCGCCAACTCCGAGGGCGCCTGCCCGGGTTGCAACGGGGCCGGCGTGGTCTACACCGACCTGGCGATGATGGCGGGCGTCGCCACGCCGTGCGAGGACTGCGAGGGCAAGCGGTTCCAGCCGGCCGTCCTCGAATACCGCCTGGGCGGCCGGGACATCAGCGAGGTCCTCGCCATGCCGGTGTCCGAGGCGCTGGACTTCTTCGCGGACGGCGAGGCCCGCACGCCCGCCGCGCACCGGGTCCTCACCCGGCTCGACGACGTCGGTCTGGGCTACCTCACCCTCGGCCAGCCCTTGACGACCCTCTCCGGCGGAGAGCGGCAGCGCCTCAAACTGGCCACCCACATGGGCGAGCCGGGAGGCGTCTACGTCCTCGACGAACCCACCACCGGCCTGCACCTGGCCGACGTGGAGCAGCTGCTGACCCTTCTCGACCGGCTCGTCGACTCCGGCAAGTCGGTCGTCGTCGTGGAACACCACCTCGCGGTCATGGCCCACGCCGACTGGATCATCGACCTCGGCCCGGGCGCGGGCCGGGAGGGCGGCGGCGTCGTCTTCGAGGGGACCCCCGCCGACCTGGTCGGCAAGGCGTCCACCCTCACCGCGGAGCACCTGGCCGCCTACGCCGCGCGCTGATCCGCGCCCGGGGGTTCCGCGCCGTCCCCACAGGTGCGGAACCCCCGGGGGAGCCGGCACGCCGCCGCCGGGCCCGGGCGGCGCCTTCGGTGCGGAGGGAGACCGCTGCCGTCCTCCGGGGCCCGTCCGGCCACCGCCTCAGCCGACCTGGCCGTTGACGAACTCGTCGAGCGCCCTGCCCGGCCGCAGCCCCGTCTCGCCGTTCCGGTGGTGGAAACTGCCGAAGGCGTCCAGGGTCACGGTCTGGCCCTCCTTCAGGGCCTCCGCGATCGCCCCCGCCCCGTCGACGGTGCCGAACACCGCGTCGACCACCCGGCCGACCTGCTCGGACGTCAGTTCACCGTCCTCGGCGGCCTTCCGTGTGACCGCTGCGACCAGCCCGGACCTGTCCATGCGACGCACCCGTTCCTCGAGATCGCTGCCCGGAGCGCGGCGACGGGCCTCACCGGCCGCTCACGGCCCCGGCCCGACCATCGTGGCACCGCGCCGCCGCTCCCGCACCAGGAAGGCGTCCCCCGCACCGGGGGCCGTCCCGGTGCGGCCGGACCTCACTCGATGACGAGGTCCACCGGGATGTTGCCGCGCGTCGCGTTGGAGTACGGGCAGACCTGGTGCGCCTGATCCACCAGCTTGCGTCCCGTCTCGGCGTCCACGGACTCCGGCAGCTCGATCCGGAGCGTCACGGCCAGGGCGAACCCCGGACCGTCCTTGCCTATCGACACCTCGCCGGTCACGGCCGCGTCGGAGACGTCGATCTTCGCCTGCCGCCCGACGGCGCCGAGGGCGCTGGCGAAGCAGGCGGCGTAACCGGCGGCGAAGAGCTGCTCCGGGTTGGTTCCCTCACCGTTGCCGCCCAGTTCGCGCGGGGGCGCGAGCTGGACGTCCAGCTTCCCGTCGGAGGCCACGGCGCGGCCCTCGCGCCCGTGGGTGGCGGTGGCGACGGCGGTGTACAGCGCGTCCATGCGAGTCCTCTTCTCCCTGCGTGGAGGCGGAGCCGGACCGGCGCCGCCGGACTCAAGTTAAGCACGCAATTCAATTGTGCACAATCAAAATGTGGGCGGGCTACCTGCGGGCTACCCTGATCCCATGGACACCCCGCACCCCGGCCGCGTGGACGAGCAGGGTCAGACGGGCCTCGACGAGGCCCTTCTCCTGGACAGCCAGATCTGCTTCTCCCTCAACGCGGCCTCCCGCGCCTTCGCGGCCCTGTACCGCGTCGTCCTCAAGGACCTCGGACTCACCTATCCCCAGTACCTGGTCATGCTCGTCCTGTGGGAGGACGGCACCACTCCCGTCAAGCACCTCGGTGAGCGCCTGCGCCTGGACTCCGGGACCCTCTCGCCCCTCCTGAAGCGCCTCGAGGCGGCCGGACTTGTCCACCGCCGCCGGTCCGCCGCCGACGAGCGCTCCGTCCACATCCACCTCACCGCCGAGGGACTCGCCCTGCGCGAACAGGCATGCCACGTCCCCCGTCGCATCGCGGCCGCCACCGGCTTCGACCGCCAGGACGCCCGCACCCTGCGCCTCCTGCTGACCAGACTCACCGGCGCCCTCGACGACGCCGCCGGGCAGGACGCGGCCCCGCCCGCTCCCGCGGGCCCCGCGGGTCGGGGAGGAACCGCAGAAGAGCGGTGACCCGGACACGACGGACCCGCCCCCGCCGGCAGCCGGCGGGGGCGGGTCCGTCGCGCTCCTCCGTCACGTACCCGCGGAGACGCGCCTACTGGCTGTAGACACCGATCTCGTTGAGCGAGTACCGGTTGTCGGTACCGCGCACGAGGAGGCTGACGCGGACGTAGCGGGCGTCGACCGGACTGAAGGACCGGTTCTCGGAGCCTCCGCTGCCGGCCGTGGTGGTGTGGACGGTGGACCAGGTGGCGTTGTCGGAGGAGACCTGCACCTGGTACTTCACGGCGTACTGGTCGGACCAGTCCAGGAAGACCCGGCCGACCCTGCGCACCGCCTTCAGGTCGACCGTGATCCACGCGGTGGAGACGGTTTTGCTCGCCCAGCGCGAGCCGAGGTCGCCGTCGATCGCCTTGCCCGGCGGGTAGGACACGACGATGGCGTCCTGGTGGTCGGAGGCCGTGGCGGTGCCGCCGCGCGCCAGGTTGGTCAGGGTGTCCGCCCGGGTGGCGGGGAACTCCACCACCTGCTGGTAGGTGGGGCGGTTCTGCCAGGCGATGCGCGGCGCGGTGATGCCGCCCATCGCCCGGTGCACGATGGCGTCCGCGCAGACCTGGTCACCGGGGTCGCAGGAGTCGTCACCCGGGTAGACCGCGGCGGCCGGCTGGGCGGCGGCGGCGGTCAGGGTGTCCAGCAGCACGGTGCGGCAGGAGGAGACGGTCCCGCTGCCGCAGTAGGTGCGGTCCAGGGGCGAGGCCACGCCGCGGCCGAGGACGGACCGCAGGTCCTTGTCGAGGTAGCTCCACCAGCCGTGCTGGAAGGCGGAGCCCTTGTGCGCCTGACCGGCGGCGATGCCCGTCCCGGTGGCGCCGGAGCCGTTCTGGCCGCCGGACGGCGACTCGTTGATCGGCTCCACGGCGGTGAGGGCCCGGTAGGCCTCGGTGCCGAGGTCCGCCTCGAAGACGCCCTCGATCAGCAGCGGCCACCAGGCGTCCAGGATGCGGATGGCGTTCGCGTGCGTGTACGTGCCGTCGCCCTTCGCCCCCTCGCGCCGTTCCGAGCCGGCCGCCACCCAGGCGCGCAGCTCGGACACGGCGGCGGACGCCGCCGGGTCGGTCACCTGCGCCGAGTCGAGCACCTCCAGGAGCTCGGGCAGCACCTGTTCGGCCCGCAGGTCGGTGACCGCCGCGTCCTCCATCGCCTGGACCAGCTTGGCCCGGGTGACGCCGCCGGTGTCCACCAGCGCGGAGACCCGCCCGTCCAGCAGGTCGGCCCGGTGCACGGCGCCGTTGCTCCAGCCCGCCGCGTAGTCGTCGGCCTGCTTGTTGTTCCAGCTGATGTAGTAGTCCTCGTCCTCGGACTGCGGGTGCGCCGAGGGAGCGGTCACGTCCGAGGTGTTGTCCGACGGGTCCCAGTTGCGCCACTCGTGGGAGGAGCGCGCCCAGATCGGCTGGTCCGGGTCGGTGCCCGCGGCGCGCACCGGGTTGTGGCCCGAGTTGTAGTACGTGGTGTGCCGGGAGTCCGCGTAGAACCAGTTGAACGTGTACCCGATGTCCTGGGCCGCGATCCGGAACGCCGAGGCCGAGGTGATCACCGAGGGATCGTTGAACTTCTGGAAGCCGATCACCGAGTCCAGCTCGTGGTGGTAGGTCGAACGCAGCGCCGTGTAGGCGACCGGGGTGCCTCCGCTGGTGCCGGTGTGCGTCACCAGTCCGTACGCCGAACGCAGTGTGGTCAGGTCGTAGGAGCCCGCCGCGGTGCCGTCCGCGGTCGTCGGTGACCAGGAGTTGTGCACGGTCAGCTTCTCGAAGGGCGTGCAGGTCCCGTCCAGGAGATAGGACTGCGAGGCGGTGGTCGGCGTCGCGCCGGACGGCTCGCACAGCTCGACGGCGAACGTGTCGGTGATGTCCTGGTTGGCCGACGTGGCGCTCCAGGCGTAGTCCAGGCCCCGTCCGATCTCCACGTAGAAGCTGATGCCGGGGAAGGAGGCTCCGCGGGAGCGCAGACCGGGGCCGTCCAGCTCCTGCACCATCAGCAACTGCGGTGCGTAGTAACCGGTCTGGGGCCCGAACACGGCGATCGGGTGACCGGAGGCGGTGTGCTCCCCGGACACCACCAGGGCGTTGGACATGCCCCGCCTCGCGGTGATCAGGTCCCCCGGGAGGACGCCCTCCGACGAGGAGGAGACGGACGACTCCGCCGGCGTGCCGGCGGTGGCCGTCGCTCCGGTGCCGGTGCCGTTGCTCACGTGCTGGTAGGCCTTGACCGAGCCGCGGTCCGGTGCGGCGACGCCGACCGGGGAGTCGGGACTGGTCGCGTAGGGGAAGGAGCCGCCGGTCGTGGTGGTGGCCTCGGTGTCGTTCTGGGCGCGCCAGGCCTTGTAGGCGGCAGCGCCCGCCGCGGTGCCGTACTGCTTCTGCAACGCCAGCTTGGCGAGCGCGTTCTCCACCTCGCCGCCGCCTCCGCTGCCGAAGATGGCGCCGATGACGGAGGCGATCGCCACCACGTCGGTGGCGGTGAAGTCCTTGATGTCCTTGCCCTGCCCGGTGAGTTCGTACTCGCCGGGATAGGTGTTGTCGCCCACCGTGTCGTCGATGAAGGCGTTGATGCCGGCGACGTAGTCGGTGATGTCCTGCACGGCCTGGGCGCCGCGCGCCCCGGAGCCCTTGATGCGGTTCAGCTGGTCCTGCAGGTCCGACTCCTCGTAGGCGGCGACCGCCCACAGGCTCTGCTCCAGTTCCCGGTTGCCGCTCGCTCCGCCGGCGAACGACGAGAGCTGGGCGCGGCCCACGTGGCGCAGGATGTCCATCAGCCACAGCCGGTCCTCGCCGGCCGCGTAACCGGCACCGAACTCGGTGTCGGAGCGGGTCGTGCCCTTGATGTGCGGGGTGCCGGTGGCCTTGTCCCGGGTGATCGTCACGCCGGAACGCGGGCTGTAGGAGGACTCCACCTGGTCGGCGGCGACACCGAGGGAGGCGTCCGAGAAGTAGTCGGCGAGCTGGTCGTCGGTCAGCCCGGAGTAGTTGTGCAGAAGGTCGTCGTACTTCTCGATCTGGTCGGCCGAGTGCGCGGGCCGGGTGCCGATGCTGCGATGCAGCAGGATTCCGGCCAGCGTCGCGTGGCCGTTCTCGCCGGGGGTGAGGATGTCACCGCACTGGCCCACGCAGGGGTCCGAGGCGCCGGGCCAGGGGTCGGAGGTGGCCACGGCGCCGGTGGCCCCGGTGAGCGTGCCGGCCAGCAGCGCGCCGGCGGTCAGCAGGACGGCCACGGAGCGGGATCTGCCCCGGCGGCCGTGCCCGAGGAGGCGGGTGAAGGGATTCAAGAGGGGATTCTCCGGGTCTCGTACCGACGCGACGTGGGGGGTGCGCCCGCACGCTAAGCCCCGGCCCCCCACCGGCGTAAGCCCCGGGAAGCGTTGACAAGAACATGCAACATCTCCTTCACGGGCCCGGTCGGCCGCCGCGCCGTCCCCTCGCCGGTGTCGAGCGGCGACTCCCGGGCCGGGGGCCTCATGAACCGGGGCCCCCGTGCACCGGGGGCCCGGCCGTCACTCACTGCCCGATGGTGCTCTGCGGGCCGGTGTACTGGCGCAGCAGCGCCGGGACGTCCTTCGCGGCGTCCAGGGAGTAGCTGTAGTGGCTGCGCGGGTCGAAGGTGGTGCCGCCGGTCTGCTGCTTGCCGGTGGAGTTGACGACCACGGAGCCCGTCTGCGACAGGGACGCGGCCGAGGTGTCGGGGTAGTACGGGTTGGCGACGTTCTCGTAGTAGCTGTTCTCGATGACGGTCCTGGACCGGCCGCGCGAGAGGTTTCCGTACGAGGTGATGTTCTGCAGGTAGTTGTTGTAGAGGTGGGCCAGCGCCACGTTGTCGATGCTGGGGTTGCGCTGGTTGGTGTCGTGGATCCAGTTGTGGTGGACCGTCATGCGGGCCGTGGTGTTCTCGGTCCAGCCGATGCCGAAGGCCTTGTTGACCTCACCCAGGTCGTTCCAGGAGACGGTCAGGTAGCTGGTGTCCTTGCGGCTGTCGATCAGGCCGTCGTTCATCCGCTCGATGCGGTTGTGGTCGATCCAGATGTGGTCGGCGGTGTCCATCTGGATGCCGTCGTAGTCGAAGTCCTTGTCGTCCGGGTCGTCCTCGGCCATGCGGGTGTCGCGGATGGTGAGGTTGCGGATGATGACGTTGCGGGTACCGGCGCCGAGGAAGAAGCCGCCGTTGACGATCTCCCCGGAGGTGCCGACGCCGATCAGCGTCTTGTTCGACTTCACGGGGATCTCGTGGCCGTACGGGGCGACGGTGATCGCCCCGGCCACCTTGATGGTGTAGGGCTCGCTCGCCGTCGCGTACCGGACCAGGTCGGCGTAGGTCTTCACGGTGACCGTGGCTCCGGCCGCGCCGCCCGTGGTGCCGCCGCCGGTGGAGGCGAAGCCGTCCGCGGTGTTCGACCAGGACCGGCCGCTGCCGCCCCCCACCGGCTTGAACGCCCACTGCTTGTTGGTGTTGGCCGTGCAGGTCTCCTGGATGATCGGAGTCCCGTTGGTGGTCGAGGCGAGCTCGTCGGAGAGGCACAGCCCGGAGTTCACGTTGATGATCTGCCAGGTGCCGGATCCCGAGGCCACGAGTCGCCACTGCTGGTTGGTCCTGCCCGCGCCGCACTCGTACTGCTGCACCTGGACGCCGCTGACGGTGGAGCGGGAGGGCACGTCGACGCACAGGCCGCTGTCGACGCCGACGAGGGTGTGGACGCCGCTGCCGGCGGACTTCAGGGTGAACTGCTGCCAGGGGGAGTTGTCGGTGCAGCCCCACTGCTGGAGCTTGGTCTGGCTCGCCCTGGACGCTCCGGGAACGTCGATGCACTTGCCCGACTTGGTGACGACGAGCTGGTACTTGACATCCACGGCGGGGAGCTCCGCGGCCTGGGCGCTGTCCGTCGGGGTGACCGCGCCGACCACTCCGCCGGCCACCACCGCCAGGGCGGAGACCGTGGTGGCGGCCTTGCCGGGACGGCGGCGGTGGCGGTGGCGGGCGGGCGGGGAGTCAGGGGTACTGCGTCGGCTCATGTCCGTCTTCCTTCTCGTGGGTGTGGAGCGGGTGCGTGGGGGTGGGGCTCGGCCGGTCCCGGGTCAGCCGACCGGGTTCCAGCCGTCGGTGCCCGCCAGGTACTTCTGCGGGGTGTAGGAGGCGGCCTGGGCGGCCGTCAGCTGAGGGCGGTTGCCGTTGACGGTGGCGCCGGGACCGGTGTTGGCGTATTCGAAGAAGCGCGCGTTCTGCCAGGTGGCGTCGGACATGTCGGTCCACGGCTGTGCGGTGGCGACCGTGTTCGACAGGGTGGACTCGCGGACCACGACCTGCGCGTTCTGCCGCCAGGGCCGGCCGAGCTGGGTCCTGCCGGTGTTGGCCCCGGTGATCGTCGAGCGATGGAAGAGGAAACCGTAGGCGCGGTCGGCGGGGGTGCTGGCGGCGGTGATCGGGCCGCCCGTGCTGCGCTTCTCGTGGATGCGGCAGCGGTCGAAGACGGCGATGCCGCCTCCGTAGACGAAGTCGACGGTGCCCTCGACGTAGGAGTCGCTGACGTAGGCGCGGGCGTTGTTGTTGACCAGGAAGGTGTCCTGGTCGCCGAGGAGCCGGACGTCGTCCAGGAGGGCCCGGTCCGCGTCCAGGTAGAGGGCCAGTGCCTGGTCGCCGGTGTCGGAGGAGTTCTCGTCGAAGTCGTTGGCCATCGTCAGCCGGTCGGCGGCGAAGTCGTGGCCGAGAGCCACCACGGTGGCGCTGCCGGACGTTCCGTAGCTCCCGGCGTTGCGGTTGCCGATGATCACGACGTCGTCCGGGGAGTCGCCGTTGCCCCGCAGGGTGACGAACGGCTTGTCGGCCGGGACGGTGACCTTCTCCCGGTAGGTGCCGGGCTTGATGGTGATCGTCACCGGTTCGGTGTTGCCCTTCGGCACCGCGTCGATCGCCGCCTGGACCGTCCGGTACGCGCCGGTGCCGTCGGCCGCCACCGTGTTCGGCGTGCCGGAGCCGCCGCCGGAGCCTGCGACCGGCTTGAAGGTCCACTGCTTGTTGGTGTTGTGGGTGCAGGTCTCCTGGATGACGGGGGTGCCGTTGGTGGTGGAGGCGAGGGCGTCGGAGAGGCAGAGGCCGGACTTGACGTTGATGATCTGGTAGGTGCCGGTCCCGCTGGGGGTGAGGCGCCACTGCTGGTTGGTCTGGCCGGCTCCGCAGCCCCACTGCTGGACCTGGGTTCCGCTGACGGTGCTGCCGGAGGGGACGTCGACGCACTGGCCGCTGTTGACGCCGACGAGTGTGTAGACACCCGTCCCGGCGGACCTGAGAGTGAACTGCTGCCAGGGGGAGTTGTCGGTGCAGCCCCACTGCTGGAGCTTGGCGCCACTGGCGGTGGAGGCGCCGGGGACGTCGACGCACTTGCCGGACCTGGTGACGACGAGCTGGTACTTCGTGTCCACCGCGGGCAGTGTCGCGGCGCCGGCCGGCGCCGCGAGCTGGACCGCGGCGGTCACTCCGCCCGCGGTCATCACCAG
>NZ_JACADT010000750.1:0-2814 GCF_013421635.1 Streptomyces sp. UH6
TCGCGGCGGCCCAGGCCCCCGCCCGGACCCCCCTGCCCGGGCAGGACCAGCCGGAACAGCACGACGGTCCCGACGGGACCAGCAGCGAGACGACGGCCTCACGCCTCGGGGCGTTCGCGCGGGGCACGGCACGCGGACGGGACACGACCACCTCGGAAGGATCCGAAGAGCAGTGAATGACCAGCTTTCCTGGGTGCTGGACGACGTTCTCACGGTGCGCGGAGCCCGGCACGCGATCCTCGTCTCCGCCGACGGCCTGCTGATGGAGCGGTCCAAGGGCATCGAGCGCGACGACGCCGAGAAGAACGCGGCCGCCATGAGCAGCATGCAGTCCCTCAGCCGCGCCGTCGCCCCCTTCGTCGGCGGCGGCGACGGGACCTGGAAGCAGACGCTGATCGAGTACGACGGCGGCTGGATCTTCCTCATCGCGGCAGGCAGCGGCGCCTACCTCGCGGCCTCCGCCGCGCTCGACGTGGACATGGAGACCATGTCCTTCCGGATGCAGAAGCAGGTCGCAGCCCTGGGGAAGGCCATGACCTCGCCGGTGCGTCACGACGCCGGTGCCGACGCATGACGAGGCCCTCCGAGGACGATCTGGTGACCGGCGACTTCGTCCGGTCCTATGTCATCACCGGTGGGCGGCGGCTGCCGTCGCCGACGGACCTGTCGCTCCACACCCTGGTCACCCTGGCGCCCGACCGGGAACTCCCCCGGCAGGCGAGCCCCGAGGTCCGGGCCATCTGGGACATCTGCGGCGGCGGCTACCTCTCCGTGGCGGAGGTGGCCGCCCACCTCGGGCTGCCGACCGCCGTCGCCCGGCTGCTGCTGACCGATCTCGCCGAACAAGGGCATCTGCTGCGCCGTGCCGCACCGCCGCCGGCCCAAGCCGTTGACCGAGGGACCCTCGAAGAGGTGTTGCATGGACTCCAAGCGCTTTTCGGCTGACCGGCCGACGGCGACGTACCTTCCGGCGGGCGTGCGGAGAGCCGTCAAGATCGTCGTCGTGGGTCACTTCGGTGTCGGCAAGACGACCTACATCGGCAGCCTCTCCGAGATCGAACCACTGCGCACCGAGGAGAAGATGACCGTGGCCTCGGCCCCGGTCGACGACCTCGTCGGCGCCGGAGCCAAGGAGACCACCACGGTCGCCCTGGACTTCGGCCGCATCACCCTCAGCGAGGAACTGGTCCTCTACCTGTTCGGCACCCCCGGCCAGCAGCGGTTCGTCCAGCTCTGGGAGGACATGACGGTCGGCGCCCTCGGCGCGCTCCTGCTCGTCGACCCGGCACGCCTGGAGTCGACCTTCCCGGTCATCGACCTGGTCGAGAGCTTCGGCCTGGAGTACGCGGTCGCGGTCAACAGCTTCGACCCGTCGGTCAGGTACGAGGAGAGCGAGATCCGGGAGGCGCTCGACCTGCTCCCCGACACCCCCGTCGTCCACTGCGACGCCCGGGACGTCGCCTCGTCCGCCGAGGCGCTCAAGGAACTCGTCCGTCACCTGCTCACCCGCAAGGGCTGAGCGGGAGCACCCGTTCTTCTCCCGTCCCCAGGCCCGGACCGCAAGGACACCGGGACGCCGAAGGAATCGCACCATGGACTTCACCTCCGCCGCCGACCGCGGCGCACCCGCCCGCTGCCCCATGCACGGCGCCGACTTCGCGACCGCCCCGCACGACGTCTACGACACGCTGCGGGCCCAGGGGCCGGCCGGACCGGTGGAACTCGCCCCCGGGGTGGATGCCACCCTGGTGGTGGGGCACGAGGCCGCGCTGCGGGTGCTGCAGAACGACACCCTCTTCGCGCGCGACTCCCGGCACTGGTCGGCGCTGAGGGAGGGCCGGATAGCCCCGGACAGCCCCGTGCTGCCGATGATGATGTTCCGGCCCAACTGCCTGTTCACCGACGGCGCCGAGCACCTGCGGCTGCGCAAGGCCGTCACCGACAGCCTCGACGCCATCGACGTCCGTCAGCTCGCCCGTGACGTGCGGAACATGGCCGACTTCCTGATCGACCGGTTCAGCGAGCGCGGCCGTGCCGACCTGCTGAACGAGTACGGCAAGGTGCTGCCGCTCCTGGTCTTCAACAAGCTCTTCGGCTGCTCCGCCGACATCGGCGACCGGCTCACCCGGTCGATGGCGGCCATCTTCGAGGGCCGGGACGCCCTGCGCGCCGACCAGGAACTCACCGAGTGCCTGATGGAACTGGTGGCGCTCAAGCGCCGCGAGCCCGGCGAGGACCTGACCACCCGGCTGGTCCAGCACCCCGCCGGACTCAGCGACACCGAGCTCAAGGACCAGCTGGTGATGCTGATGGGCGCCGGCGTGGAGCCCGAGCGCAACCTCATCGGCAACACCGTGCTGCTGATGCTGTCGCCGGAGGGCTCCGGCCTGCTCATCGAGGAGGCGATGGAGCACGTCCTGTGGGACGACCCGCCGATCGCCAACTACGCCACCCACTTCCCCAGGCAGGACGTCGACCTGGCCGGGGTGCGCCTGCCCGCGGGCAGCCCGGTGGTGATCAGCTTCGCGGGGGCGAACGCCGACCCCGCGCTGACCCAGGCCCGCCGGTCCCGCAGTCAGGGTGCCCACCTGTCCTGGGGCGCCGGCCCGCACAAGTGCCCGGCCACCTCGCCCGCCCAGGTGATCGCCCTCACCGCGGTCGAGAAGCTCTTCAACGAGCTGGACGACCTGGCCCTGGACGTCCCCGTCGAGGACCTGGAATGGCGTCAGGGCCCCTTCCACCGGGCCCTCGCCTCGCTTCCCGTGCGGTTCGCCCCGTCCGCGGCGACCCGGGTGGCCACCGTGACGGGGTACC
>NZ_JACADT010000751.1:0-2814 GCF_013421635.1 Streptomyces sp. UH6
TGGCCGGGGTGGGGGGCTCACCCCGTCCGGTGCTGCTCCAGGACGTCGCAGTCGGTGTAGACCGGCGGTCGCGTCATGAGCTGCGAGAGCCGCCGTGCCAGCTCGTCGGTCTCCGGGGCGTCGCTGTTGGCCATGGCGCTCTCGTGGGAGTCGAACTCCACCACGGCGAGATACCGGTTCGCGTCGGCCCGGTCCTTCAGCAGCATGCGGGCGGTGGGAGCGTTGGCCCGGCCCTGTGAACGGGCCTGCTCCTCGTACGCGCGCATCATCTCGCGCACCTCGTCGATGCGTTCCGTCTCGAAGTCGATGATCTGCACGAACGTCATCCGGCGGTCACTCCTCGTCTCTCACGGGCGCGCGGGCGGGGTCCGGTACCCACGGTCACCACGGTGCCGCCCGGGCCAACGAGTCACCCATCGCGAGGCAACGGAGCCGGCGGCCATGATGAGCCACTTGGGCGGACCCTTCCCCACCTGAGACGGGGCTCCCGCGGGGAGGGGCCGCCGGTCAGACGAGTTCGCGTATCCCCGGCCGGTCGCCCCGCGGGTCCCCGGCGGGGCGGGGCGTCCGCATGCCGACGGCGACGCCGGCCGCGACGAGCAGGGCTCCGGTGACGTCGGCCGGACCCGCGTGGCCGATGCCGAGCACGACGGTGGTGAGGAGCGCGCCCACCGGTACCAGTCCGGCGAAGAGGCCCGCGCGGTCCGCGCCGAGGCGGCGCAGCGCGTCGTACCAGAGGAAGAAGGCGGCCGCGGTGACGATCGCGCCGAGGTAGCCGAAGGCGGCCGCTTCGCCGGAGGTGGGCAGCCGCAGGGAGGCCGTGCCCTCCATGACGAGGCTCGCGACCAGCAGCATCGGTACGGACAGCGCGGCGGGATAGGCAGCGACCCTCAGCGGGCCGAGCTTGGGCAGCAGCGGGACGGCCAGCAGGGAGAAGGCGACCTCGCCGGCGAGTGCGCCCAGGGCCAGCAGGAAGCCCGTCATGCTGCCCGAGCCGAGACCGGCGGCGACGGCCGTGCCCAGCGCGACCACGACCGCGGCCCCGACGGTGCGGGGGGCGGGGCGCCGGCGTTCCATCAGCGGCCCGACCAGGGCGAGCACCAGAGGAACGGCTCCGACCACAGCGGCGATCATGGCGGGTCCGGCGTGCCGGGTCGCCTCCACGAGGAACACGTTGAACCCGGCCAGGCCGGTGGCGGCCAGCGCGAGCAGCAGGAGCACGTCCCGCGGCGTCAGCCGCACGCGGGGCAGGCGCTGCTGACGCACCACGGCGAGCAGGATCACCGCGGCGAGTCCATAACGTAAGGCCTGCCCGGCGAAGACCGGGTAGTCGGCGATGGTGGCGGAGACCGCGGTCGAGGTACCGACCAGCAGCATGGCCGAGGCGGCGCCGACGGGGGCTGCGGAGAATTTCACGCGGCACGCTCCGGCGAGGTCGCGGTGGTGGCCGCCTGAGCGGAGAACCGCACGGCCGGGCCTGACGACGCTTCGGTGGTGAGGGCGGTGCGGTGCACGAGTTCCTCCTTCGGTCGGCGGTAACTGAGAGTAGACGGTATCAATAAATCGGTGATCTGCAACAGAGGTGACGCAGATATGGCTTGGATCGCATCGGCGATGTACCGTATCGAGGGACAAGTGGTCCAGCGGGAGGTGCGATGGGGCAGACGGCGACACGAACGTTGAGGGCGGACGCGGAGCGCAGTGTGCGCGCGATCCTGGAGGCGGCCGAGCGGGTGCTCGCGGAGGATCCCGGCGCCTCCATGGAGCAGATCGCCGCGGCCGCGGGGGTGGCCCGTACGACGATCCACCGGCGGTTCGCCAACCGGCAGGCGCTGGTCGAGACGCTCGCCGCGTCGGCGGCCCGCCAGCTCGCCCAGGCGGTGGAGGACGGCAGGCCGGACACCGCGCCGCCGCTGGTGGCGATGCACCGAATAACGGCCAACGTGCTGGAGGTCAAGAGCGCCTGGGCGTTCGCCCTGGAGCTGCCGGCCGACCCGGACAGCGAGGCCGCCGTCCTCCACCAGGACATCGCCCGGCGCTGCATCGCCGTGCTCGAGCGGGCCCGGGCCGACAAGCTCATCGACGAGGCGGCCGACCTGGACTGGGTGCGCCGGGTCTACTACGCGCTCCTGCGGGAGTCCCTGCAGGACAACGCCGCGGCGGCCGACCCGGACGCGCTCGCCGCCCGCATCATCGACACCCTGCTGCACGGAGCCGGCCCGCGCGCCTGAGCGCTCCGTGCCGGTGTCGCCGCACCCGGCCGCGCGGCCGTGCCGCGCAGCCGGGTGCGTGCGTTCCAGGCGTCGTGTGAAGCGCTTCGACGCAGGCCCGGCAAGGGATCCCGGAGACGGACGGAAGGCGGGGCAACAGGTCCTGCACGGCCCCCTCCTGCGAGGTCGTCGAAGCGCTTCGACGTTTCCCGGCCGCTGGCGGACGGGGCGCGTGCGCGGAGTCGAATTTCTTCGACGCCGCGCACACCTTGACGCCGACTCGATCCCGCGTCGACAGTGGGAGCGCTCCCAGCTCAGGCGAGGGGCGACACGGAACCCGGCGGGGCTCCGTGTCGCCCCTCGCCGGGCGTACCCGTCCGTCGCGTACGGCGAGCGACCGCCGAGCCGCACCCGACGGTTCCGTCCACCACATCCCCCTGCCCCGGTGCTCCACGGGCGGCGGCACGCCCGCGGCCGGGACTCCCGGCCCGTGCCCGCAGGACACCGCGGCGACGAGGAAGGAACCCACCGTGCACGAGTCCCCTCCCCCCAGGGGCAGACCGCTGCCCGGGCAGACGTCCCGGGCCGAGCGCACCCGTCCGCC
>NZ_JACADT010000752.1:0-2814 GCF_013421635.1 Streptomyces sp. UH6
TGTCCTCGACCACCGCGGCCAGCCGGCGGCGGACGTCGGCGTGGATGCCGTCCGCCAGCCGCTCGGTGGCCTCCTTGCGCAGTCCCTCCAGCTTCTTGGCGAGCAGCCGGCGCATGCCGGGCGAGCGGGTCTGCATCTCCGCCTCCAGGGCGCGGGCCCGCTCGTCGTCGCCGGTGGCGGCCGCGCGGTCCACCGTCAGCTCCACCCGCAGCTCGGCCCGGCCCTCCAGCTCCCGGAGGCGGGAGGCCAGTTCCTCCGCGTGCTCACCGAGCCAGCTGCGCAGCCGGTCCTCGGCACCGGCGTCCTCACCGGGGGCGACGAGGACGTTGAAGGTCATCGGCAGCACGGCCCCGGTCCGTTCCCAGACGGCGACGACCGCCCGGTCCTGTTCGACCACCCACCGGCGGACCTTCTCGTCGCCGCCCTCGAAGGGCTCGGGAGGACCGTCGTGCACCAGGGCGGCCAGGCCGGTGCCGGGAGCGCGGAGCAGCCGCAGGGGCCGGTCGTCGAGACCGGTGACCCCCTCGGCGGGTTCACCGGGGGCGTCCGGCAGCAGGGCGTAGACGTAGAGGGCGCCCTCGCTCATCGGCCCGCCTCCTCCGCCCAGCGCGCCGGGTTGACCAGCTTGTCCACCACGTCGTCCACCACCTCGTCGAGGCCTCGGTGGAGATCGGCCACGGAGGTGGTGATGCCGTGGTCCTCCTTGATCTCCTCCAGCGCCTCGTCCAGCTCGAGCAGGGCGTCGCCGAGGCGTTCGAGCTCCTCCTCGGTGAGGTCACCGCCCTCCATCCGGCGCAGCGCCTGGCGTTCGAGCGCCTCCTGGATCACCTCGACCAGGGTGAGCACGAGGGCCAGGACCCCGTGCTTGAGACTCTTCTCGTCGACCGTGAGAGCCATGTGCTGTCGTCTCCTTGCCTTGCTGTACGGCCCGCGGACCTGGTGCTCATGCCGCCGTCGTCATGCCGGCGGGGACGGCGCGGTGGGCGGGTGCGCCGTGTCGGCCCTGTTCGGAGCGCCCATCGCCTCCAGGGCGGCGGCCCAGCGCTCCGGCTCCTCGGCCGCGAGGGTGACCGTGCCGTGGGAGGCGGTCTCCAGCACGACGATCCGGCCGTCGCCACCGGGGCTGCGG
Source organism: Streptomyces sp. UH6 (assembly GCF_013421635.1). Taxonomy (NCBI): domain Bacteria; kingdom Bacillati; phylum Actinomycetota; class Actinomycetes; order Kitasatosporales; family Streptomycetaceae; genus Streptomyces; species Streptomyces sp. UH6. The sequence goes on from NZ_JACADT010000752.1 coordinate 1,130, forward strand.
CCGGGCTCCACCCGGGCCCCGAGGATGTCGTCCGGTACCACGAGCAGTCCCGGGCGTGCGTCGAGCGGCGACTTCCAGACCAGTCCGGTCGACTCCAGCCTGCCCTTGCCGCCGCGCCACAACGGGCCGCTGCGGCGCGGCTCCTGGTACCAGAGGTGGCCCTCCAGCGCGCCGGACGGCGCCCGCTCGGGCGCGGGCGGCAGCGCGCTGAGCGCCGGGTTGAGCGAGGACAGCGCCTCGTGAAGGCCGTGCGGGTCGGCGGCGGAAAGCAGCGCGGTCCGCCCGTCGAGGGTGGCCACCCGCAGCCGGGTGCGCTGCTCGCCCCCGACGGTGGTCTCGGTCTCCAGCTGCACGGTGCGCAGGTCGCGCACACCCGCCTCGAAGAGGACCTCGCGGGGGTCGCGGCGCAGCACCACCAGCCGCTGGTCGGTGAGGTGGACGCCGCCGGGGCGCCAGCCGGTGTACACGCCCTCCTCCAGGAGGTGCCCGCCGGGCATCCGGGTCACCAGCTCCTCGCCGGCACGCAGTTCGAGGTCGCGGCGGCCGACGGAGCGTGCCGCCCATGCCCGGGTGGACTCGTCCCACTGGTTGAGCATGCCGTACTCCAGCATCGTCTCCATGCCGGCGATGGCGGCGCGCAGGCTGACGCCGATGAGGGGGATGTCCGCGACCGCGACGATGAGGTCGAGGTGGAGCACCGCCCCCTTGTTCAGCAGCACCTCGACCAGATCGTCGAGCGTGACCCTCGGGTCGCGGGTGGGCTTCATCGGGGGCCGCGGCTGCGTCACTCGGTCCCCTCCTCCTTCTCCCTCTCCTTCCGGTCGCTGCGCGCGGTGCCGCTCGACCGGGAGGCGGTGCCGGAGGTCCGGGTGGCCGTCTTGCGCGCGGTGCGGGCCGTCCGGGACGTGGCCTTGCGCGCGGGGGCGGCCTTCCGGGGGGCGCCTTCGGTCTTCGGGGCCCGGGACCGCCCCTCCAGTTCCTCGGGTTGCCGGCCGCCGTCACGGGTGTCACCGGTTTTGGCGGCGTCACCGGTGACGTCGGTGTCGGCGGTGACGTCGGTGTCACCGGTGGCGGCCGCCCGGGACAGGGCCTGGGCGCTGCGCCAGCCGCACCAGGGGCACCACTCGTCCAGCAGCTGCCGGGTGGGCACCTTCTTGTCGCACTGCGGGCAGGCTTCCTTCTCCTCCTTGGCCTCACGCCACGCGGCGGTCTCGGTGTCCGTGCCCGCGGGGAACTCCAGGCCGTACCGGGACGCCGTCTCGAACGACGCCAGGGCGGCGCGGAGCCGGATGCCGAGGAGTTCGACGCCGGCCACCGAGACCATGATGTCGGCGTTGAGGACGAGGCCCTTGTCGAGGAGGGTCTCCACGACGTGGGCCAGGCTGCCCTCGCCGTCCCGGCGGGGTTCCAGGGCGCGGGCGTTGGCGGCGGTGCGGGGCGGTGACGACGTGAAGGAGCCAGGCCAGCGCTCCGGGGCACCCGGTGAGCCGGTCGCCTGACGGGCGGGAAGTCTGGGCTGTTCCTCGTTCATTCCCTACGCGTTACCGGTCCGCCACGCCACACACCTGGGCTCTGCGGCCCGCGTCGGGGAGACGCCGGTCACGCCGCGCGGCGTGCGCCGGTTCCGCCGCGCCCGGTCGGACCGCGCCCGGCTGGGTACCCGGCGCGCATGAGTGACGTTCTCG
>NZ_JACADT010000753.1:0-2811 GCF_013421635.1 Streptomyces sp. UH6
AGGTCCGCGATGGTGAGGCGGGTGGGGGCGGTGCCGGTGACGAGGGTGGTGACGGCCTGGTCGATGCCGGGGCCGAGGAACCAGTCACCGGCGTGGTCGAGGGCGTAGACGCGGCCCAGCGCGTCCATGGCGAGGAGGGCGCCGCTGGCCGGCTCCGCTCCGACCGGGCACAGCTCGGTCCCCAGCGCCCGCCCGAGGTCGCCCAGCGTGCGGGCCATGTGCAGCCCGTGCATGGGGTCCATCTCGAACTCGGCCGGCGCCACCTGCCGTCCCGGCCCGGACGGCGCCACCCGCAGGCCGCCGAACTCCGCCCACACCTCCACCGCCGCGGTGTGCACCGCGTGCGTGTGCCCGGCGGGCGAGACGTGCTCGCGGAGGGTGTCGGCCCAGATCTCGGCCTGCCGGATGTCCCACCGTCCCGGCTCCCAGCCCGCTGCACGCAGCGCGGCGTCGACGTGGACGGCGAAACGGGTCGTGGATGTTCGCTCGGCTTGCATCAGGAACCTGGAGTCCTTGGGGACGGGAGGGGTCGAGGGCGGCGGACGGCGGTCGAGGTGCGGCGGGTCGAAGGGCGAGGGGCGGCGGTGGGGGCGGCGGGCGGCGGCCGGTTCAGCCCTCGGCCCCCGGGTCGACGACCCGCACCCCGAAGTGGGCGGAGAGGGCCGCGCAGGCCCGGCAGGGCGCGGCGAAGCTGCCGTGCAGCGGATCGCCGTCCTCCCGGATGCGACGGGCGGTCAGCTTGGCCTGTTTCAGTGCCTTGCGGGCCTCGCCGGCGGTCATCGGCCGGCGCGCGGCCCGCTTGCTCCGCGCCGCGTCCGCGGCGCAGATCTGCCGCGAGATCAGCAGCGTCTCGGCGCACCGGCCGGTGAAGCGGTCGCGCTGGTCGCTGGTGAGGGCGTCGAGAAAGTCCTGCACCAGCGGATGCAGCACGGGCGTCTGGTCGCCCCGGGCGGCCGTGCCCGTGAGCGTGTTGCCGCGCACGGACAGCGCGGCGGCCACCGTCGGGAGTATCCCGTCACGGCGGTGCAGGAGCGCCGGAGCCGCGGTACCGTCCGCGCTGCTCCAGCCGACTCGGGGGTCCTGCGACGGACCGGACGGCGGTTCCGTCCTGGCGGTCTGTGCGGCCTTCATGATCGTTCTCACCTCCCGAGCATCCCCTCGGTGGCCTTAGAGTGCCAAACCCTGTGGCCGACAAGGAAGCCAGGGCCCGTGACACGCCCGACGCGGGGCTCGACGGCCACGGAGTGTTGACGTGAGATCACACATCCGGATGCCGGATCACACATCCGGACGCGCGATGACCACCGCGCGCGGCACCGCATAGTCTGTCGGGAACCGCCACCCACGCGGTGGTCGACAGTATGGGAGAGCGCGGCTTCACCGGCCGCCGGAACGCCGCAGGGGGCAACCGCCATGACAACAGGTGGGCTCGGGCTGGGGGTCTCTCCCGGCCACGGGACCGGAGGACGACCCGCGCCGCCGAACGCTGCCTACGCCGGACAGGTCGTGCACTTTCCCGACCCCGTCCGCGCCGCCCGGCACCCGGCGGGCGTGAGGGTCGACGAACACGGTTACCCGGACTTCTCGCCCTACGCCCGGGCGGCCGCCGAGATCGCCGACCCGCCGGAAGGATTCGGCGTCGACGAGCTGCGGCTGACGGACCACGTCTCCGCCAACGCCGCGCTGGCCGCGAGCGGGCACCCGCTGTGGGACACGATCCCGCCGGTGGCCACCCCGCACGGCTGGACCTGGCACCACGTCCCGCGCACGCGGCGCCTGGAGCTGGTCCCGGTCGAGGTGAAGGCGCTGCTGCGGCACCACGGCGGCATCTCCACGACGGCCGTGGAGCACGGCAAGCGCGGCACCCGCCCGCTCCAGGACACCCGGCCCGCGCACTTCCGGCTCCCCAAGACCTCCGTCGCGGTGACCGAGCACCAGGTGCAGGCCGTGGAGGAGGAGCTCGGGTACCAGCTGCCCGGCGCCTACCGCGCGTTCCTGAAGGCGGCCGGCGGCTGCGCCCCCGCGGGCACCGCGCTCGACGCCGAGCTGGGCCTGCTGGTCGACCAGCCGTTCCTCACCGTCCGCGACGAGGCGGCGGTCAACGACCTGGTGTACGTCAACAAGTGCCTGCGCGACCACCTCACCAAGGACTACCTGGGGGTGGCGTTCCTCCAGGGCGGCATCCTCGCGGTGAAGGTCAAGGGCGAGCGGCGCGGCTCGGTGTGGTTCTGCGCCTACGACGACGTGCGCGACGCGGACCCGTCGTGGACCCCGGCCGAGCGGGTGGAGCGGCTGCTGCTGCCCTGCGGCGAGGACTTCGACGCGTTCCTCGGCCGGCTCGCGGGCAGCCCGCCCGAGCTGGAGACGGTGGCGAATCTGATGGTGGACGGCGGTTTCGCGCGCGCGGTGCCGGTGTCGGGCCGGACAGGGGAGTGAACGGCCGATGGTGACCTTCGCGCAGGCGCAGGAGCGCGGCGAGGAATGGATCAACGGCGACGTGCCCGCGTACCAGCACCGTGAGGTGCGGGTGCGCGAGTTCGAGCTGGGCTTCGTGGTGTGGGCCGAGGACCGGGCCGACGGTCCGCGCTCCGACGGCGGCGCGCAGCGGCTGGTGATCGCCCGTGACAGCGGCGAGGCCACGCTGTGGCCGGGGCTGGCGGTGGGCGAGGTCGTACGCCGCTACGAGGAGCTGTACGGCCGTCAGGACGCCACGCCCGCGCCGCAGCCCCCCGCGCCCGCGCGGGTCGACCTGAACCAGACGTCGTTCCTGCTCACCCCGCCGCAGTGGCTCCAGGACGCGGCCGACCGGAT
>NZ_JACADT010000754.1:0-2810 GCF_013421635.1 Streptomyces sp. UH6
GACCGCCGACGGGACGGCCGACGAGAGCGCCGGCCCCGGACCGGCCGGCACCGAACCCCCCGTCGCCCCGTAGCGCGACGCCCTTCCCCCCAACAGGACGACGGCGCCGTCCTGTTCGACCCCGTGAGATTGGAGGACCGGGGCGGTGGACCGGCGTATCCGGCACCACCGCCCCGACACCCGCATGCAGACCACCGACAACAGCCTCAGCTGGCTCCTGAACAACCTGCTGGAGCGCACCACCGGCACCCGGCACGCACTGGTCCTGTCCAGGGACGGACTGAAGCTGTGCTGGAGCGAGAACCTCTCCTTCGACCAGGCCGACCAGCTCGCCGCCATCTGTTCCGGCATCCAGGCCCTCGCCCAGGGAGCCTCGGTGGAGTTCGGGGACGGCACCGGCGGCGTACGGCACTCGATGACCGAGTTCCACGGTGGTCTGCTGTTCGTCGTGGAGGCCGGTGAGGGCGCGCACCTGGCGGTCCTCGCCGACGAGGACGCGGACCCGGGCGTGGTGGGCCACCAGATGACGGAACTGGTCGAGCAGATCGGCGAGCACCTGCGGGCCGAGCCACGGGATCCGGCCGGGGACGGCACCTCATGAGGCGCAAACCCGTGGACACGGGCGACCCCGACCGGCTCTACACGGTGACCGGGGGACGTCACCGGGCCGGCGAACCGCTGGACCTCGTCACCCTGCTCGTGAGCGAGTGCGAGCCGACGGCGGGCATGCAGTCGGAGCACGCCCGGATCCTGGAGCTGTGCCGTCACCCCACCGCCGTCGTCGAGGTCGCCGCGGAACTGCGCCTGCCGATCACGGTGGTGCGCATCCTCCTCGCCGACCTGCTGGACGCGGGCCGCGTCACGGCCCGCCATCCACGGGCGGCGCCGTCCGTCGCCGGCCTGCCCGATTCGCAACTGCTCAAGGAAGTGCTTCATGGGCTCCGCAACATCTGAGCTGCCCTCCCTGCGCCTGCCGCTGACGGACCGGGCGGAGACCGGGCTGAAGATCGTCGTCGTGGGCGGCTTCGGCGTCGGCAAGACGACCCTGGTCCGCTCGGTCAGCGAGATCCGGCCGCTGAACACCGAGGAGGTGATGACCCAGGCCGGCGTCGGCATCGACGAGACCGATCCGGCGTCCCGGAAGAGCACGACGACGGTCGCCTTCGACTTCGGGCGGATCAGCCTCAACGACCGCATGGTGCTGTACCTGTTCGGAGCGCCCGGGCAGGAACGCTTCTGGTTCCTGTGGGACCGGCTCTTCGCGGGAACGCTGGGCGCGGTGGTCCTGGTGGACACCCGCCGGGTGGACGACTGCTGGTACGCGATCGACAGGCTCGAGCACCACCGGACCCCGTTCGTGGTGGCGGTCAACCGCTTCGAGCAGGACGGAATCCGGTACTCCCTGGAGGAGATCCGCCAGGCGCTCGCCCTCCCGACGGGCGTGCCGATGGTCGAGTGCGACGCGAGGGACCGCCAGTCGGCCAAGGACGTGCTGATCACCCTCGTGGACCACCTCTACGACATGGCCATGGCCCAGGAGGCGACACCGTGACCGCAACCGGATCCCCGCTCCCGCACGACGCGCCGCCCGGGTGCCCGGCGCACCCGGGAGCGGTCCCCCTGGCGGGGCTGGAGTACCAGCAGTCACCGGCACAGCTGTACCGCGCCCTGCGCCGGGAGCACGGCTCCGTCGCGCCGGTGCTGCTGGAGGGCGGCATACCCGCCTGGCTGGTGCTGGGCTACTCCGAACTCACCTACGTGACCCACCACGACGAGCTGTTCGCGCGCGACTCGCGGCGCTGGAACCAGTGGGAGAGGATCCCGCAGGACTGGCCGCTGCTGCCGTTCGTCGGGTACCAGCCCTCGGTGCTGTTCACCGAGGGCGACGAGCACCGCCGGCGCGCCGGAGTGATCACCGAGGCACTGGAGGGCGTCGACCAGTTCGAGCTCGCCCACAACTGCCGGCTGATCGCCGACGAGCTGATCGCCCGGTTCGCCGGGAGCGGCAGCGCCGAGCTGATGACCGGCTACGCGCACGCCCTGCCGATGCGGGCCGTGGTGCAGATGTGCGGCATGCCCGCGTCGGGGACGGACACCCGGCAGCTGGTGGACGACCTGCGCATCTCCCTGGACGCGGGGGAGGGCGACGATCCGGTGGCCGCGTACGCCCGGGTGGCCGACCGGCTGCGGCGGCTGGTCGACGAGAAGCGGGCCGCGCCGGGCCCGGACGTCACCTCCCGGATGCTCGCCCACCCGGCGGGCCTGACCGACGAGGAGATCGTCCAGGACCTGATCTCGGTGATCGCCGCGGCGCAGCAGCCGACCGGCAACTGGATCGGCAACACCCTGCGCCTGCTGCTGACCGACGAACGCTTCGCCGTGAACGTCTCGGGCGGCCGGCTCAGCGTGGGCGAGGCGCTCAACGAGGTGCTGTGGCTGGACACGCCCACGCAGAACTTCATCGGGCGCTGGGCCGTCGGGGACGTGCAGCTGGGCGGCCGGCAGATCCGGGCCGGCGACTGCCTGGTCCTCGGGCTCGCGGCGGCCAACGGCGACCCGCAGATCTGGCCGGAGGGGCACGTGGGCGCCGAGAACGCCGCCCACCTCTCCTTCAGCAACGGGGAGCACCGCTGCCCCTACCCCGCTCCGCTGCTGGCGGACATCATGGCGCGCACCGCGGTGGAGACGCTGCTGGACCGGCTGCCCGACCTGGTCCTGGCGGCGGAGCCGGAGGAGCTGACCTGGCGGCCGTCGATCTGGATGCGGGGCCTCACCGCGCTCCCCGCGCACTTCACGCCGGTCCTGGGCTG
>NZ_JACADT010000755.1:0-2804 GCF_013421635.1 Streptomyces sp. UH6
CGCCGGCGGCCTGCCGCATGCGGTGGGCGCGGTTGAGGAGGTCGGTGTCGGCCTCCTTCACCTGCGCCTCGGTGGCGCGGCGGCGCTCGGCGAGGCGCTTCTCGACCTCGCCGAACCGCTCGGTGGCGAAGAGCCGGCCGAGCAGCTTGCCGCGGGCCTCGGCGTCGGCGCGCAGGAACCGGGCGAAGTCACCCTGCGGGAGCAGCACCACCTGGCAGAACTGGTCCCGGCTCATGCCGAGGAGCTGGGTGATCTCCTCGCCGATCTCCTGGTGGGAGCGGCTGCCGGTGCTCTTCCAGACGCCGGCGGCGGGGTCGTACTCGCGCAGCAGGCTCTGGGCCTTCTCGGGGGTCGTTCCGGTGCCGCGCTTCTTGGGGCGGAGCCGGGCGGGCTGCCGGGTGACCTCCAGGCGGCGGCCGGCGACGGTCAGCTCCAGGGTGACCCTGGTGCTGACGGCGGGGTCGGCGTGGTCGCTGCGCAGGGCGGAGCCCTGGCCGCCGCTGTGTCCGCTCTCGCGGGCGCCGGGCACCTTGCCGTAGAGCGCGTAGCAGACGGCGTCCAGCACGGAGGTCTTGCCCGCGCCGGTGGGACCGTGCAGGAGGAAGAGGCCGGCCCCGGCCAGTTCGTCGAAGTCGACGCTCTGGGTGGAGCCGAACGGGCCGAAGGCCGTCATCTCGAGCCGGTGCAGCCTCATCGGGCGGCCTCCTTGGCGAAGGCGTCGGCGCGCACGGCGTCGAAGGCCTCGCGGAGCACGGCGCGCTCTCCCTCGTCGGGCGCGGCGCCCCGGACGTGGGCCACGAAGTCCTCCGCGACCTGCTGGTCGTCGCGTCCGGCGAGACGGCGCGCGTAGGAGACGCCCGGCTCGCCGGGGGTCCGCCCGGGGTCGAAGGTGAGGCTGAGGGTGTGCGGGAACCGTTCGCAGAGCCGGGCCATGGGGTCGGCCGGCCGCACCGGGTCGGTGAGGGTGGCCTCGACCCAGGCGTCCTCGTGCCGGGTGAGGTGCGGGTCGGCGAGGAGCTGTTCCAGCGGGCCGCGTATCCGGGCCAGCGCGCGGGGCACCGGGCAGTCGATCCGCTCGGCGGCCACACCGCCCCGGGCGTCGAGGTCCACCAGCCACATGGTCTTGCGGTGGTCGGCCTCGGAGAAGGAGTAGGGCAGCGGGGAGCCGCTGTAGCGGACGCGCTCGGTGATGGTCTGGCAGCCGTGCAGGTGGCCGAGGGCGACGTAGTCGACGCCGTCGAAGACGGCGGCGGGCACCGAGGCGACGCCGCCGACGGTGATGTCGCGCTCGCTGTCGCTGCCCCGGCCTCCGGTGACGAAGGCGTGGGCGAGCACCACCGAGCGGGTGCCGGCGGGACGCGCCGCGAGGTCGGCCCGCACCCGGTCCATGGCGGCGCCGAGCACCGCCTCGTGGGCCGCCTTGTCGACGCCGAACTCGTCCTTGACCAGGGCGGGTTCGAGGTAGGGCAGGCCGTAGAAGGCGACCTCGCCGAAGGCGTCGGCGAGGACCACCGGGGTGCCGGCCGAGGCGGCGTCGGTGCGCAGGTGGATCCCGGCCCGCCCGATCAGCCCGGCGCCGACGCCGAGCCGGCGGGCCGAGTCGTGGTTGCCGGAGATCATGACCGTCGGCACGCCGAGGCCGGCGAGCCGGTGCAGGGCGTCGTCGAACAGTTCCACGGCGGCCAGTGGCGGCACCGCCCGGTCGTACACGTCGCCCGACACCACCACGGCGTCGACCCGGTGCTCACGCACGGCGACGAGCAGGTGGTCGACGAACGCGGCCTGGGCCCCGAGCATGTTCACCCGGTGGAACGACCGGCCCAGGTGCCAGTCCGACGTGTGCAGCAGCCTCATGCCCACCCACCTTAACGGTGGCCACCGACAGCGACGCCATGAGCCGAATTTTGTCCGGATCGCCCCGACTTGTGGGCGAGGGCGGCCTCATGCGCCGCCCCCGCCCGTGCGCGGAGGGAGCCCGACGGCCGGTCAGGGCTGGAGCGGCATGCTCCAGCAGTTGGAGACCGCGGACCTGCCCTCCAGCCGGTCCTTCAGCCAGTCGATGGCCGCGCCCTGGTCGGTGAGGAGCGGCACCATGTGGTTGGTGACGATCTTGTCGCCGAGGTTCGGCAGCACGATCGCCTCGTAGGTGACGTTCGCGCCCTTGCGGCACCAGTCGACCGCCATCTGCCGCGACTGCCGGTGCGGCACGATGTCGTCCTGGACCCCGGTGGCCACCCGCACCGGCCCGGAGGGCTTGAGGTTGCCGATGCGCTGGTCGTCCAGCACCTCCTGGATGCGCGGCTCGCTCTCCACGATCTGCGAGAGGGACCTGCCGTCCGTCGTCCAGGAGCTGCTTCGCCGGAACCCGTAGGCGAGGAGCGAGTCGCCGATGCACATGCCCGACAGCTCCTCCAGCGCGGCCCGGCCCTTGTCGTTGAGGTGGGCGTCGGCGATGGGCCGCAGGTCGGGTTCGGCCTGGAGGAATCCGTTGAGCGACCAGCCCAGGGCCCCGGTCAGGGCGCTGCCGTCGATGCCCTTGATCGTCTCGGTCAGGTCGGCGGGCGGCGCGCCGGAGTACGTCCCGGCCAGCTGGACGTCCGGGGCGTAGGCCGCCGCCAGCTCGGCCGCGGCCGCGGTGGCGCCGCCGCCCTGGCTGTAGCCGTAGAGACCGACCCGCGACTCGGGGCGCAGCGACGTCCCCGGCAGCGACCGGGCGGCCCGGACCGCGTCCAGCACGGCGTGCCCGCCGTCGACGCGGTTGACGTAGGTGTGCAGCCGGTCGGTGGCGCCCAGGCCGACGTAGT
>NZ_JACADT010000756.1:0-2799 GCF_013421635.1 Streptomyces sp. UH6
GCCCCGCACCCGGCCCTCGCCATGGGCGGGTTCGCGCTGCTGGGGCTGGGCATCGCCGTGGTGGTGCCGCTCTGCTTCGCGGCCGCCGGGCGCAGCGGCCCCAACCCGAGCCAGGCCATCGCGGGCGTCGCGACCATCACCTACACCTCCGGACTGGTGGCCCCCGGCGCGATCGGCGTGCTGGCCGAGACGACCAGTCTGGTCGTCTCGTTCGCCCTGGTGACGCTGCTGGCCTTCGGGGTGGCCGGGTTCGCCGGGGTGCTGCGCGCCGGGGACCGGAACCCGGCGGGGTCCGCGAAGTCCGGCACGTCCGGTTCCTCCCTTCCCTCGGAGCATCCCGCAGGGTGACCGCGGTCGGCATCCGCCACAATGATGCGGACAGCGATCTCCCGGGTGAACAGAATCGATCAGAGCCGGAGATCTTGAGAACCTGAGAAAGCGGAACCCTTATGGACCTCGGCGTGCGCTGGAAACTGCACGGTGACGGGCGTACGCCCGCGCCCGGAGCAGTGGTACGCCCGGACGAACGACTCTCCTGGCCGCGCACCGCCGGGCTCGGCGCACAGCACGTGGTCGCGATGTTCGGCGCCTCGTTCGTGGCCCCCATCCTGATGGGCCTGGACCCGAACCTCGCCATCATGATGTCGGGTGTCGCGACCGTCATCTTCCTGCTGATCACCCGGGGCCGGGTGCCGAGCTACCTCGGCTGCTCGCTCTCCTTCGTCGGCGTCGCCGCGGTGATCCGGGCGCAGGGCGGCTCCAGCGCCACCGTGACCGGCGCGGTGTTCTGCGTGGGCGTGGCGCTCTTCCTGGTGGGTCTGGCGGTCCAGAAGTTCGGCGCCCGGATCATCCACTCGGCGATGCCGCCGGTGGTCACCGGCGCCGTGGTGATGCTCATCGGCTTCAACCTGGCTCCGGTCACGGCCAGCACCTACTGGCCGCAGGACCAGTGGGTGGCGTTGCTGACCATGCTGTTCACCGGCTTCGCGGTGATCGCCCTGCGCGGTTTCTGGTCGCGCGTGGCGATCTTCCTGGGCCTGGTCTTCGGTTACGGCATCTCCTGGGTGTTCGACGCCGTCTTCGGCCAGATCCACTCCGCGGACGCCTCCGGCAAGATCGTCGACCACTGGCGGCTGGACCTGTCCGCCGTCCAGGACGCCGCCTGGTTCGGTCTGCCGGACGTCCACGGCCCGGCGTTCGACTGGTCCGCGATCCTGGTGGCGCTGCCCGTGGTGATCGCCCTCGTCGCCGAGAACACCGGCCACATCAAGGCCGTCGGCGAGATGACCGGCGACCCGATGGACGACAAGCTGGGCAAGGCGATCTCCGCCGACGGCATCGGCTCGATGCTCTCGACCGCGGTGGGCGGCCCGCCGAACACCACGTACTCCGAGAACATCGGCGTGATGGCGGCGACCCGCGTGTACTCCACGGCCGCCTACTGGGCCGCCGCCTTCTTCGCCCTGCTCTTCGGTCTCTGCCCGAAGTTCGGCGCCGTCGTCGCGGCGATCCCGGGCGGTGTCCTGGGCGGCATCACGGTGATCCTGTACGGCATGATCGGCCTGCTCGGCGCCCAGATCTGGCTCAACGGCCGGGTCGACCTGCGCAACCCGCTCAACCTGGTGCCGGCCGCGGCGGGCATCATCATCGGCGTCGGCAACGTCTCCCTGCAGATCAGCGACAACTTCACCCTGAGCGGCATCGCGCTGGGCACCCTGGTGGTCATCACCGGCTATCACGCCCTGCGCCTGTTCGCGCCCGCCCACATGAAGACGCAGGAGCCGCTGCTCGACGAGGGCACCTCCCGCTACGACGCCGAGGAGGCGGGCGCCGCCGACGGCAGGACCGACGGCGGCGAGGGCGAGGGCGGTCAGCGCGCCAGTTCGTAGGCGTAGGACGGGCTGAAGGCGCCCGCCGCACCGCGGCAGCCGTCGGACTCGCCCGGCAGTTTCACCCACAGATAGGCGTCGACACGGGCCTCGCCCGGGGCGAGCGCGGGCGCCCGGCCGACCTTCCGGCCGGGCGGATCGCACCACTTCCCCTGGGGCGGAGGCCCGTTGCCGTTCCGGCTGGTGTCGATGACGGCGCCGTGGCTCGCCGGGGCGTCCATGGCGGCCAGGACCTCACGGACGTACCGGGCCTCGTCCCGGGTGCGCCGGAAGTTGGAGACGTTGCTGAAGACGCCGTCGGAGGACTCCGGGGAGGCGGCCCCGGCCTCGCGCAGCAGCCCCGCCTGCTTGCGGGCGGCGTGCCAGCCGGAGTGCCCGGCGTCGTAGTAGACGCGGGCCCCGGGAGCGACCCGTTTGACGACCCGCCCGGCCCGGGCCAGCGAGGCGAAGCGGGCCCGCCGGTCCTTCTCGGAGAGGCAGTGGGCCTGGGCGACCGAGTCGGGTTCCAGGATCACGATCACCCGGCCGGTGCCGATTCCGGTGGCGAAGCGGTCGATCCACCGGTCGTACGCGTCGAGGTCCACGGCGCCGCCCGCGGAGTACTGGCCGCAGTCCCGCTGGGGGATCGTGTACGCCACCAGCACCGGGATCCGGCCCTGGGCGGCGGCCGGCGAGGTGACCGCGCGGACCCGGGAGGTGACGGTGGACGCGTCGGGGTCGGCGAACCAGACGGCGGCCGGACGGGAGGCGATCTGGGAGTCGATCACCGCCTGGCGCGGGTCGTCCGGGTTGCCCCGCACCCACTCCCCCACCTGGGAGTCGGGATGGCGGTAGAGCCGCCCGTCCGGGGCCGGGGTCGCCGCCCTCGGCCCGGAGCCGGGCCCGCGGGTGTTCTCCGGCCGCGGCGAGG
>NZ_JACADT010000757.1:0-2795 GCF_013421635.1 Streptomyces sp. UH6
AGCCGGCGTGCGCGGTGAAGGAACGGCGGCGCACCGCCGCGGTCTGAGACGCCCCGTCCCGGTCCCGCCCGTCGGCGGGACCGGGACGGGGCGACCGGTCAGCCCAGCCTCGCCTCCGTCTTCGCCTCCTCCTGCCGGGTCGTCGGCCCGTTTCCGTCCGCCGCTTCACGCGTCAGACGGCTGGGCCACCACACCTTGGGGCCGATGTCGCGCACCAGGGCCGGCACCAGCAGCGATCGCACCACGATGGTGTCCAGCAGCACGCCGAACGCCACGATGAAGGCGATCTGCGCGAGGAACGCCAGCGGGATGACGATCAGCGCGGCGAACGTGGCGGCCAGCACGACACCGGCCGAGGTGATCACCCCACCGGTGGCGATCAGTCCGCGCAGGACTCCCTGCCGCGTTCCCAGGCGCAGGGTCTCCTCCCGCACACGGGACATCAGGAAGATGTTGTAGTCGACGCCCAGGGCGACCAGGAAGACGAATCCGTACAGCGGGACGGAGGCGTCCGTGCCCGAGAACCCGAAGCCGTGCTCGAACACCAGGCCGGCGATTCCGAGCGTCGCCAGGTAGTTGAGCGCCACGGTCGCCACCAGCAGCACCGGGAGCAGCAGGGAGCGCAGCAGGACGACCAGGATGAGCAGGATGATCACGAGGACGACGGGGATGATGAGGGTGCGGTCGTCCTCCGCGGTGCTCTGGGTGTCGTACTGCTGCGCGGTGTAGCCGCCGACCAGGGCACTGGCGTCGACCGTGCCGAGCCGTTCCCGCAGCGCGCTCACGGTGTCCTTGGCGGCGTCGCTGTCCGGTGCGGCGGTGAGGGTCGCGTCGACGCGTACCCGGCCGTCGGCCACCAGGGGCGCCGCGCCCGGCCTGCCGGACTCGGAGACCACCTGGACGTCCGCCACGCCCGCCGTGGCGGCGGCCGCCTCCTCCACGTCCGTCCGCTTGTCCGCGTCGGCGATGATCACGGCCGGCTGCCCGGACCCGCCCGGGAAGTGCTCGCCGAGGGTCTGCTGCGCGGCGACCGACGGCGCGTCGTTGACGAACAGTTCGTCCAGCGGCACGCCCTTCGACTGCAGGGCGGGGAAGAGCGCGGCCCCGGCCACGAGCAGGGCCATGGTGCCCAGCCACAGCCGTCGCGGGCTGGTGTCCACCCAGTGGGCGACCCGACGCCAGATTCCGTGCCCGCCCGTCTCCGCGTCGGCGGAACGGGGCCGGGCCGGCCAGAACGCCGCCCGGCCCGTCAGGGCGAGCACCGCGGGCAGGAACGTCAGCGTGGTGAGCACCGCGCAGACGATGCCGATCGCTCCGACCGGCCCCAGCGCGCGGTTGTTGGTCAGGTCGCTGAGCAGCAGGGCGAGCAGGCCCAGGGCGACGGTCGCGGCGCTGGCGGTGACGGCGCCGAAGGATCCCCGCGTCGCGGCGACGGCCGCGGCCACCTTGTCCCCGCTGTGCGACAGTTCCTCCCGGAAGCGCGCCGTCAGCAGCAGTGCGTAGTCGGTCGCCGCGCCGATCACGAGGATCGACAGGATGCCCTGGACCTGGCCGTCGACCCGCACGATGTCGTGGTCGGCGAGGACGTAGACGACGGCGCATGCCACACCGAGTGCGAAGACGGCGCTGACGATGATGGCGAGGGGCAGCAGGACGCTGCGGTAGACGAGCAGCAGGATGAGGAGGACGGCGGCCAGCGCGACGCCGAGGAGGATGCCGTCGATGCCGGCGAAGGCCTCGCTCAGGTCGCCCTGGGTGGCGGCCGGACCCGCGAGTTGCGCGCGGGCGCCGGGGACCTCCGCGGCGGCCGTCTCCACCTCCTCCAGTACCTCGGCGAGCCGGTCCCCCAGCTCGGGGCTCAGCGGGACGACGCCCTGGAGGGCTTCCCCGTCCTCGGAGCGCAGCGCCGGCGAGGGTGTGCCGGCCACGCCGTCGGCGCCGGCCAGTGAGGCCAGTTGCCGGGTGGCGGCCTCCTGCTGGGCGGTGTCCACCTGCCCTCCGCCCTCGGCGGTCCAGACGACGATCGCGGGGAGCGTCTCCTCCTGGTCGAACGCCTTCTGCTCTTCGATGACCTTGGTGGACTGGGCGTTCTGCGGCAGGAACGCCGCCTGGTCGTTGGTGGCGACCTCCCCGAGCTTGCCCGCGTAGGAGCCGAAGGCTCCTCCGAGGCCGAGCCAGACGACGACGAGAACGAGAGGGACCAGCCAGCGGACTGGTCGACGCGCGGTGTTCATGCACTTCCCAACGGACGCGGAGCGGACGACGAAGGTCAACATATCTCAAAGAGAAAGTATCTCAATCATCGAGAGATCGTAGAGTGGGGCCCATGGAACGGACCAGTCCGGAGAGCCGGAACGCCACCGCGCACGACCTGCAGGCCTACGCCGTCCTGCTGCGGACGCTCACCAGTGAGATCAACCGACGCGCGCACTCCTTCGCGCAGAGTCACGATCTGCACGCGACCGACGTCCACGCGCTGGCGGCGATCATGGATTCCGCGGTCTCGGACGGCCGCCCGATGACCCCCTCGCGGCTGGCCGAGCGCCTGAGCCTCACCTCCGGCGCGGTCACCGCCTGCGTCGACCGGCTGGAACGCGCCGGGCACATCAGCCGGACGCGGGACAGCGCCGACCGCAGGGTGGTGCACCTGGAGTACAAGCCGGCGGCCCGCGCGCTGGCCCGTCAGTACTTCGGCCCGCTGGCGCGCAGCACCGAGGCGGCGATGCGGCAGTTCACGCCCGCGCAGCTCGCCACGGTGGCGGACTTCCTGCACGCGCTCAACCAGGAGCTGGCCG
>NZ_JACADT010000758.1:0-2792 GCF_013421635.1 Streptomyces sp. UH6
CACCATGGCGGCCAGCTCGGCGTCGCCCTCGGGTTGTGCGGGGAAGCGGG
Organism: Streptomyces sp. UH6; assembly: GCF_013421635.1. Lineage (NCBI taxonomy): Bacteria > Bacillati > Actinomycetota > Actinomycetes > Kitasatosporales > Streptomycetaceae > Streptomyces > Streptomyces sp. UH6. Next base: position 51 of record NZ_JACADT010000758.1, read on the forward strand.
CCAGCACGGGCACGGCGAGGGCACGCAGGCCCGCGTCGTCGTCGCGCAGGGCGAGCTCGTCGAGGGCCCACGCCCAGTTGGCGCCCTGTGCGGCGTAGCGGCGCAGCAGGTCCAGGGCGTCCCGCCGGCCGTAGGAGGCGAGGTGGCCGAGGACGGACAGGGCGAGCCCGGTCCGGTTCTCCTCGGGGTCGAGGACGTCGTCGGGGCCCAGCAGATGGGCCTCGAGCGCCGCCAGGCTCCCGTCGAGGTCGAGGTAGAGCCGGGCGTAGTACAGGGAGCGGTTCTCCAGCTGCCAGTCGTGGCGCGGATCGTGGAGCACGCACCGGTCGAGGGCCTCGATCGCCTCGGCACGGGGGGCGGTGAGCGCGTGCAGGGTCCCGTCGCCTCGGCCCCGCTGAAGCAGGCCGAGCAGGGTGCCGCTGGGCGCTATGACCGGATCGAACATGGGAGACAGCCTCACATCAAGCGTCGACGCAACCGGGAGATCACTGCACCTGGCCGCGACAACACGTCCGGGCTCCCGCCGTTTTCTGCTCGTGGTAGACCATTTTCCTCTGCCTCTCGTCGGTGGTCCTTCCGGACCGGTCACGGTCCACGCGGTTCGGCAACTCCTGCCCAACCGTCGCGTCCGTGAATCACCTGGCCATCATGACTCGCCGGTTCACCGCGTGGCGACCGGATTTCGGTGCGGCCATCCGGATCCTCCCGTTGGATCTTCCCGGTGGGACGTCCGGTGTCGCCCGAGGTCAGCGCGGTGCGACCGGTCAACGGTCAAGCGGTGCCGAAGAGTTCGAGCACCTCGGTCCGCCCGAACATGCGGGCGGTGTCGACGGCGGAGGGGGTTCCGGCGGCCGGGTCGGCGCCGCCCTCCAGCAACGCCTTGACGACCTCCGTCTCCCCCTTGAAGACGGCGCCCGCCAACGGCGTCTGACCGCGGTCGTTGACCCGGTCGGCCTGCGCGCCGCGGCCCAGCAGGGCGCGCACCGTCCCGGGGTGGCCGTGGTAGGCGGCGAGCATGATCAGGCAGTCGCCCCGGTCGTTGGTGAGGTCCGCCGGGACGCCCGCGTCCAGGTAGGAGACGAGCGCCGCGGTCTCACCCTTGCGCGCCATCTCGAAGATCCTGGTCGCGAGCTCCACGACCTCCGGGTCGGGGGCTTCGGTCATCGCGGGGTCCGCCTCTCTCCTCGCGCGGCCGTCCGGTGCGCCGCTGCCTGCCTGCTCGCCTGTCGCCTGTTCCGCCGTCCGGCCGCATGCGGCCGGCGGGCGGGCGTCCGGGTGACCGGACCACGCAGAGCCTACGGCCTGCGGGGAAACCGCCGGGCGACGGATCTCGCCCGGGCGTGCGCACCTGCACACGCGCTCCACCGTACGAGTGAATCGGCGACATGCCGGAGACCGCTCCCCGGACCCCGGCCGCGGGGCGGTGAAGATCGTCGACGTCCGCCGGGGCCCGGCGCGGCGCGTCCGTACGCCATCGGGCGGCCGGAGCCCGGCAGGACACCTCCACCAGGCGGGGGAAATCAGCGGTAAATCACTCAGTTGCACCTTTTGTCGTATCGATACATGCTGTGATCCTGGAACAACTCGTGGTGACTGTCCCCACCCGAACACCAGGAGAACCTCATGATCCTGTCCATCTCCGGCGTCGTGCTCTTCGGCATCATCGTCTTCCTGTTCTTCAGGAAGGACGGCCTCAAGGGGTCGCACGCCGTCGTCTCGGTCCTGTTCGGCTTCTACCTTTCCAGCACGGCGATCGCGCCGAGCATCAAGGCCGGCGGCGAAAGCCTGGCGAGCCTGCTGGGCGGACTGAAGTTCTGACCCCGGAGGTGCACCCGGGCGGACCCACCCCCGCTTCCCATCCCGCGAGAACCCTTCGGCACGGACATCAGGAGACCTCAGTGGCCCGGCGCCCCCTTCCCCGCATCCTGCGCAACGGCGGCGAGCACCTCGCACGCGGCCGGGAGCTGGCCCGGACAGCGGGCGCCGGCGCCACGGACGTCCTCCATCCGCTGATCACGGTGGCCCGCGGGCTGGGCCGCCTGGCCGTCGCGGCCCGGCGGAGGTGGGCGGGCACCCCCAAGGACCGGCGCGGACCCGTGCTGTTCCTGGTGGCGTCGGTTCTGCTGGTGGTCGTGCTGACGCCCCACGGGGCCGTGCTGGCCGCCGCCACACTGCTGGCGGCGGCCGGCTGGAGGGGCCGGGACCGGGCGGAGCGGCGGCCTGAGGGAGTTCCGGACGAGGAGCAGGCCAAGCGTTTGAGCTCGCTGTACGAGGCCCTGGTCCCCTACTTCTCCACCGTCGAGGACCCCGCTCCCCTCTACTCGCACGGCGGGGAGTGGCAGGAGCCCTTCGAGACGTACGAGTTCGACGACACCGGCCGGGTCTCCCGGCTGGTGCTGCGCTATCCCGCCTACTTCGCCGACGGGGAGGCCGGGGCCCGCGCCCGTGTCGAGCAGTTGCTGCACGCCAAGGCCGGACGGGGGCGCGAGTACCGGTTCGGCTGGGACGAGGAGGCGAACCGGCTCACCCTGGAGGTGCTGCCGCCGCTGCCCACGGACGTGACGCCCGACGCGTTGGCCACCTCGCCGGGCGAGACGGTCCTCGGCTTCACCGACCCCGCCGGGCCCGCGGACCCCGCCGGTCCCGCGCACGAGCCGCCGACGGCCGACGACGAGCGGGGCGGGGAGGTTCCTCCGGTGGTGTGGCGCACCGGCCCCCGCTCCACCGAGCCGCATCTGCTGG
>NZ_JACADT010000759.1:0-2731 GCF_013421635.1 Streptomyces sp. UH6
GCCCGCGCATGCCGCAGGATCCCGGTGGCCTTCCCGGCGGTCGGGAGGGCAGCCGCCGCCCCTGGCCCCATGTCCCCGGTCTCTTCGGCGAGTTGATGGATCAGGACACCGTGCCGGTAGGCCGCCTCGCCGATCTCGGCGCAACTGCCGCCGTAGACCGACAGGAGCGCACCGCCCTCCCGAACCACCTCCACCGGGCGCCGGGAGGTCCGCGCCTCCTTGGCCAGCAGGTCCGCGAGGCGCGCGGCGTGCGGGGTGCGGACGGCGACGCGGCGGCGGAGGCGGGCGCGGGTGAACTCCTCGACGTCCTGATCCGCGACCACACGCCCCCGGTCGAGGGTGATCACCCGGTCGGCGACCCGGGCCGCCTCCCGCGGGTCGGCGGTGGTGAACAGCACCACGCCTTCGAGGTCGGCGTGGTGACGCAGCTCGGCGTGGAGCCATCGGGCGTCCTCGGGAGCGAGGCCGGCGGCAGGTTCGTCGAGGACGAGGGCGTGAGGGGCCGCCAGCAGGGCGCACGCCATGCCGAGCCGCCGGTCGGCGCCGCGGGAGAGGGAGTCGAGCCGTCGATCGCGCAGTTCCACCAGACCGGTCGTCTCCAGGAGTTCGTCGGCGCGGGCGGCCGGCGCCCCAGCGGCCGCGCAGACCATGCGGAGGTGACCGCGGACGGTCCGGGCAGGGTGGCCCGGGACGTCTCCGAGGACCGCCCCCACTTCGCGCAGCGGGGCCGGCGACGCGTGCAGGGGACGACCCCGGAAGTGGGTGACACCGCGCCCCTGCCTCAGTTCCAGCATGAGTTGGAGAACCGTCGTGCGGCCCGCACCCGGCGCTCCGAGGAGTGCGGTGACACGGCCGGGAAGCGCCTCGAAGGAGACGTCGTCGACGGCGGGCGGAAGCTCCTTGCGGGGGGCGCTGGTCAGTCCGATGGCCTTGATCACCCGAAGCAAGATAGCGCGATACGCATTACTTGCTTACGTTTTGCCCGTTTTATCTTGCCATTGCCGGGAGAATTGCCCAGGCAACGCGACGGCGTGGGGACGGCCGGGGCCCCGGCCTCAGATCTCGGGGCGCAGCATCGGCGGGTTGAGCAACGTGGCTCCGCCTGCGCGGAACAACTGGGCGGGACGGCCCCCCTGACGGGTGGTGGTGCCTCCGGTCGGAACCAGGAAGCCGGGCGTGCCGGTGACCTTGCGGTGGAAGTTCCGCGGGTCGAGGGTGACGCCCCACACCGCCTCGTAGACACGGCGCAGTTCCCCGACGGTGAACTCCGGCGGGCAGAACGCCGTGGCCAGCGAGGAGTATTCGATCTTTGAGCGGGCCCGTTCGACTCCGTCCGCGAGGATGTGCGCGTGGTCGAAGGCGAGCGGCGCCTCCTGGTCGGGGCCGCCGTCCCCGGACGGCTCGAGCAGTTCCTCCACGGGGGCCCAGCGGGCGTCCCCGGCGTCGCCGCCGGGGCGCGGGGCGGGGAGATCGGGGGCGAGGGCGAGGTGGGCGACGCTGACCACCCGCATCCGGGGGTCCCTCTTCGGATCCCCGTAGGTGGCGAGTTGTTCGAGGTGGGCACCGTTGTCCTGCGGGGGTTCCGCCGGGACGGTGGGGTCATGGGCCCGCAGACCGGTCTCCTCGTGGAGTTCGCGCGCCGCGGCCTGGGTCAGGTCCTCGTCCTCGCGCACGAAGCCTCCGGGGAGGGCCCAGCGGCCCTGGAAGGGAGGCTCGCCGCGACGGACCGCCAGTGCGCACAGGGAGTGACGGCGCACGGTCAGCACCACCAGGTCCACGGTGACGGCGAAGGGAGGAAAGGCTGACGGGTCGTAGGGCATGCGGCGATCATAGTCGTCTGCCTGACGATAAACACCGCTTCGGACGGAACCCGCAGATGGAGCAGCCGGAGCCGTGAGGCCGCCGGTGCTGCCGTGCGAAGCCGGGCCCGTCGGCCCGGGCCCGCACGGGTCGACGGGTCCCGCGGTCCGGGTCGGGAAGGACCCCGCCCACCGCGATGCGGTGGGCGTCGGGCCGGAAGGCGCGGAGCCCGTCGCGGACCGCGGTGGCCGGGACGCCGAAGGCGCGGGCCAGGGCGGCGGCGGCGAGGGCGTTGGCGATGTTGTGCGGCACCGAGGGCTGGACGTCGGTGACCTCGGCGAGCTCCTGGGCGTTCTTCTGCCGGTTCTCGACGAAGGCGCGGTCGACGAGGATGCCGTCGACGACGCCGACCTCGGAGGGGCCGGGGGTGCCGAGGGTGAAGCCGATGGCGCGGCAGCCCTCCTCGACGTCCGCCTCGCGCACCAGGTCCTCGGTGGCCTTGTCGGCCTTGTTGTAGACGCAGGCGACCTGGTTGCCCTCGTAGATCCGGCCCTTGTCGGCCGCGTAGGCCGCCATGGAGCCGTGCCAGTCGAGGTGGTCGGGGGCCAGGTTGAGGACGGTGGCGGAATGGGCGCGCAGCGAGGGCGCCCAGTGCAGCTGGTAGCTGGAGAGCTCGACGGCGAGGACGTCGTACTCGGTGTCGCCGAGCACGGCGTCCAGCAGCGAGACCCCGATGTTGCCGACGGCGGCGGTGCGCAGTCCGGCGGCCTCCAGGATGGAGGCGAGCATCCGGGTGGTGGTGGTCTTGCCGTTGGTTCCGGTGACGCAGAGCCAGGGGGCGGGGGTGCGGCCGTCCAGGTCGCGCAGGCGCCAGGCGAGTTCGACGTCGCCCCAGACCGGCACGCCGGCCTCGCGGGCGGCGGCGAACAGC